>NZ_LZGV01000048.1:0-29177 GCF_001690265.1 Gilliamella sp. HK2 | reverse complement strand
TTTTAGCGAGTAGTAGCACATAATCAAATAATATGACTATTTCATTTAAAAATTAAGCACTAAAATACCTATGGATAAAATAATTTTTATTTACCGCCATATTGTGAATTTTGCTTTAAATTCGACAAGAATAACGCCTTAATAAATTTTCATTTTGGCGTTTTAAATAGCCCTCACCACTCATTAATTATGGTGGCAAAATACACATCAATTGTCATCCATCATCAAGTTGAAGTACAGGTTTTCTGCTCAAGTGATGATTCACTCAGTGAATTTTTATTTCATTACTTCCATACCATTTTGTTAAATAAATTTTATCTAACTTAGGTGACTAATGCATACAATGATGAACAATATTGCTTTCTGTGGTGTGCAATGTGTTAAAAATGTAAGTAACTAATATCATATATTATAAGATTCAGTCGTTTTACACTTTATGTGTAAATATTGTTATAATGTTCGCATTTGCGAACTTATTGAGAGTGATATATGTTAAATCAGTTAAAAGCCATTATTCAGTATCTTCTACCTAAACAGTTATTAACCGCTATATTTGGTTGGCTTGCCAAAAAACAGTTGGGAAAGGTCACAACATGGATGATTATGGGCTTTTGTAAACTATATAAAGTAGATTTGAGCGAAGCAAAAATTAGCGATGCAAAAGCGTTTAAAACATTTAATGACTTTTTTGCTCGTGAATTGAATGATGATGCCCGCCCGATTGATACTGGAGATAGCTCAGTTATTATGCCGGCCGATGGTGTCATTAGCCAATTTGGTACTATTCAAGATACCCAAATGTTACAAGCTAAAGGGCATTTTTATTCTTTAGAATCTCTGGTTGCTTGTCATGCTGATATGATTAAGTTTTTTAAAAATGGTTCATATGTAACCACTTATTTATCACCTAAAAATTATCACCGTTTTCATATGCCTTGTGACGGTATTTTGCGTGAGATGATTTATGTGCCTGGTTCACTATTTTCAGTCAATAAAGCAACAACCGAAAGCATTCCAAATATTTTTGCACGTAATGAACGTGTGATTTGTTTATTTGAAACCGAATTTGGGCCAATGGCACAAATTTTAGTGGGAGCAACCATTGTTGGTAGTATAGAAGTGCCATGGGAAGGCATTATTACGCCACCGCGTGAAGGTATTATGAAACGCTGGACTTATGCCGAAGGGATACAATTAACCAAAGGGCAAGATATGGGATGCTTTAAATTAGGCTCAACGGTTATTACGCTCTTTGCATCAAATGCTATTGAGTTTGAAAGCTATCTTAAGGTGGGGGATGTTACTCGTGTGGGTCAAAAATTAGCCAATAGGATATAGCTTTATGTGGATTCGTAGTGTTTTGTGCCTTGCTGTGGCGTTGTTTTCTTCACTCACCTTTGCTGAAGAAACCCTGCCAATCATTAATAATGAAGAAGATCTTTCACAAGTTGTTCACCTGTTGAGTGATAAAAATGATGAGCTCAGACAAAATATGGAGCTACAAAAAACGCATTTAACCAGTATTATTAATGAACAAAACAATATCACTACACAGATTTCACATGTACAAAATACGCTAGCCACGCTTGATGAGCAAGGCGAATGGCTGAGCTTTTCAACAGCGCTTGGCGAAACTTTACGTCAACAATTGTTACGCTTACCCGAAAAACCTAAATCGCAAGCGCTTGATGCCGAAATTGCTGAAGCAAAAGCCCAACAACTTAATTATAGCAATATTTTAACTTCCTTAGATGATTATCCAACTTTAACCAATCCACTTAATAGTGTGAAAGAGGCCACACAATATCGCCGTTTAATTCGAGAACAAACCGAATTACTTAAGACGCTTATTTCTGGTACAGATACCACCATCTTAGAATTAACTAAATTAAAAATTGCAAATAAGCAACTCACTAATGCAATTGACGAAGTGAACGATGCTGCACATCGTTACTTTTTTTGGGTGGCAGATGTCAACCCAATATCGATGAACTATCCAATCAACTTAGCTAAAGATGTGGTTTATGTGATTTTTTCGATCGATACCCTTTCACAACTTTATAATGCGAGCGCAGAAGTGCTTAGTGCACCAAAGCCACTGTTTTTAATTATTTTGTCGTTAATGTTTGTGTTTGCGCATTTTAAGATGCGCGCTAAATATAACATTTTTTTAAATAAATCAGCCAGCCGCGTCGGTAAAGTAACACAAGATAGTTATTCTTTAACGCTAAAAGTGGTTATGTTTTCATTAATTATGGCGTTACCTGTGCCAATTTTGTGGGCAGTATTTGGTTATGCGTTACAGATTAATTGGGATTATCCCGTCGCCTTTGCATTAGGTTATGGAGTGAATGCGGCAGCACCAATTTTATGGGTATTTATTATTTCAGCCCATTTTGCCTCATCGAATGGGCTTTTTATTGCCCACTTTGGTTGGCCTGAACGTAGCGTACGTGCAGCAATGAAATATTATCAACTTTCGATTTGGCTTGTGATTCCATTAGTAATGATAGTCATGAGTTTTGATGAGTACAACAATCGTCAATTTGCTGCTACCATTGGTCGCACGGCGTTTATTTGTCTTTGCTTTGCTTTAGTGTTTATGACTAACGCCATTCATCGTGCAGGGGTTCCTCTTTATATTGATAAAAAAAGCTCTGGTGATAATTTATTAAGTCATATTTTATGGTTTATCTTATTGAGTGCGCCATGGCTTGCCATTATTGCGGCTTGTTTGGGCTACTTATCGACTGCCCAAGTGCTATTGGGGCGTCTTGAAGCATCGGTCATTATTTGGTTTGCGCTGTTAGTTATTTATTTTATGATTCGCCGTTGGATGTGGATCCAAAAACGCCGTATTGAATTTGAGCGCACCAAGCAACGCCGCTTAGAGCGCATGCAACGTGCCAAATCACACGATGAAGATATTAATTCACTTAGCGACAACGTTGATGAACCCGTTATTGATTTAGATGCTATTAGTGCTCAATCTTTACATTTAGTGAGATCAATTATTATGATGATTGCGCTCATTAGTATGATTTTGTTATGGTCAGAACTACATTCAGCTTTTGCCTTTATGAATAATATTAAACTGTGGAAAACAAATGCTATTGTTAACGGCACTGAAATTGAGCAATACATTACTCTTGGAGCGGTATGCATTGCGATTTTAGTCATGACAATTACCGTACAGTTAGTCAAAAATTTGCCTGCTTTGTTAGAGTTAGGCATTTTACAGCATCTAGAGCTAGCTCCTGGAACAGGTTATGCTATTTCTACTGTTTCAAAATATATTATTTTGATGGTAGGTTGCATGATTGCGTTTTCTTTTATTGGTATCGATTGGTCTAAAATTCAATGGCTCATTGCTGCACTCGGTGTTGGGTTAGGTTTTGGTTTACAAGAAATATTTGCCAATTTTATTTCTGGTCTAATTATTTTATTCGAAAAACCAGTACGCATTGGTGATACAGTGACAATTCGTGATTTAACAGGCAACATCACTAAAATAAATACTCGTGCCATTACCATTGTGGATTGGGATCGCAAAGAAATTGTAATGCCTAATAAGGCTTTTATTACGGAACAATTGGTAAACTGGTCGTTATCTGATTCGATAACGCGTATTGTGTTAACCATTCCCGCAACGATTGATGCTGATAGTGATCTGGTTATCAAACTGCTACAACAAGCTTCAAATGAATGTGAATATGTGCTTAACGATCCTGAACCTCAGGTCTTTTTGGTAGATATTCAAGAAGGTATTCAGTTGTTTGAGTTACGTGTTTTTGCTGCCGAAATGGGACACCGCATGATGCTCCGAAGCGCTATACATAAGCTAATACTTGAAGCTTATCGTGAACATCATTTGACATTACCATTCCCACCATTACAAACCAATTTGGAAGCGTTAGGTCGCAAAAGTGGGCGTCGTAGTTATACTGTTGGTACCATTTAGTTAAATAGTGTTTCTAGCCATGGCACACCGAAAGCGCCGGGAGCAAGCAATGCTAATGCCCAGACGGGTGCAGATGCAATATTGGCTAGATTAAATTTAGCAGCTGGCATATGCATTGTGCCAGCGATTAATGGCACAATTGCACGTAATGGCCCAAAAAAGCGCCCAATAAACACTCCTAGCACTCCATAACGCAAAAAGAATTGTTCGGCACGATAAACTAATTTAGGGTGTTTATTGAGAGGCCATGAAGCAATGACTTGTTGATGATAGTGCTTTCCTAACCAATAAGATAAGAAATCCCCTAAAACAGCTCCCACAGTAGCAGCAATTAATACAGGTAAAAATGATATTGCACCGCCACCAATTAAAGCGCCTATCCCCAATAAAACAGCAGTCGCAGGAACCAAAAGCGAGACAATCGCCAATGACTCCCCAAATGCTAATAAAAATATAATCGGTAACGCCCAAATTTGATGATGCTCAATAAATTGCATGGTTGTCAATGTAATTTCGTGTAGGGACATGGGTTAGCTTGTGAACTATCAATTGATTATAATTAGTCATTTTACCATAATATTAGGCGTTTAGAGCTAAGAGCGCTATCTGTTGTATAATTTTACACAGTATTAGCGTTTTTTAAATTCATTAACATTTGAGCTTACACTTATGATAGCTTTAATGATAACCCAATTAATAAGAGATAAATTATGGCAATCGGTATAGAATCAATTCTTGTGCGTAAATTTAAAAATAGTGAATTACAAAATCCACAGCCTGATACACTAGCTATTGAAAAACCAATTGCATTAATTTATAACGGAATTTCTCATGTAGTAATGATGGCAACACCAAAAGATTTACATTATTTTGCAATTGGGTTTTCATTAACTGAGAATATCATTCAATCAGTTAATGATATTTATGGTATTGATGTTGTTAATAGCCCCAAAGGTATAGAAGTGCAGATTGAACTTTCGTCTCGGCGCTTTAGTGAACTAAAGGAGAAACGCCGTAATTTGACAGGGCGCACAGGCTGCGGTATTTGTGGCACTGAGCAAATAGATCAAGTCTACCAAACCATTCCTTCTTTGCCTTTAACAAGCCAGATTAAACTAACTGATTTTAGTGCTACGCTAAACTATTTATCGCAAGTTCAACATGTAGGTGAACAGACTGGTTGCACACATGCGGCCGTGTGGTTAGATTTGAAAGGGCAATTTATAGCAGGTTTTGAAGATATTGGCAGGCATGTGGCATTAGATAAACTGCTTGGATTTAGAGCAATGCAATTGCCTAACAACGCTAACTTTCGACAAGGCGTGGTATTAGTATCAAGCCGTGCTAGCTACGAAATGGTACAAAAAGCGGCTAATTGTGGTGTAGAGATTTTGTTAGCGGTTTCAGCTGCAACCTCAATGGCTGTTGATTTAGCCAAACAGTGTCACTTGACGTTATTAGGATTTTTTAGAGGTGATAAAGGTGTGATCTATTCTGGTGAAGATCGACTAACCTAATAGCGATTTTCGCCTTGATCAATGTTGATCATCAAAATTAATTTTTAATTTAATATATTGAATAATAAAGAGTAAAAAAAACATTCTCTCATTCAATCCAAGATACCGCCATTCTCACCTTTCTTTATTGAGTGAAGATCATCATAATATATACCTCAGAGTTTATTCTGTTTTTTAATTACTTTATAAACTTATTATCCAATTAAGCCAAATAATAGATTGTTATTATTTATTTTATTGTGCCTGTGTTACTTTAGCATTTAACTTTTTGAAAGGATACCATCATGCATCAAACTTCAGATATTCAACAAGCCGTTAACTATATTCAAAAACACACAGATAAAAAACCAACTATTGGGATTATTTTAGGTTCAGGTCTAGGACCTTTTGCCGATACACTTGAAGATGCTGTTCATATTGCTTATGACACAATTCCCCATTTTGCAAAATCTGGCGCTGTTGGCCATGCCAATGAACTAGTTATTGGAAAATGTGGCGACAAAACAGTCGTGGCAATGAAAGGTCGCTTTCACTATTATGAAGGATTTTCGTTAGATCAAGTCACTTTCCCTGTTCGAGTGATGAAAATGTTAGGTGTTGAAAAATTGATTATCACTAATGCATGTGGCGCAGTGAATACTGGCTTTAAACCAGGCGATTTAATGCTGATTACCGACCATATCAATCTAACTGCTAATAATCCACTTATTGGACCTAATAATCCTGATTTAGGCGTGCGCTTTTTAGATGTAAGTGAGCTTTATAACAAACAATTGCGCGCAACAGTAATGGATGTAGCAAACGAACTTAATATTACCTTACGTGAAGGTGTTTACGCTTGGTGGACTGGTCCAACTTATGAAACACCAGCCGAAATTAGAATGATCCGCGTTTTAGGTGCCGATGCGGTTGGTATGTCAACCGTACCAGAAGCCATTATAGCGCATCATTCAGGCATAAAAACCATTGGTATTTCATGCTTAACCAATATGGCTTGTGGCATTTTAGATCAACCGCTAGGGCATGAAGAAGTGATAGAAACAGCAGAACGCGTTAAATCAACCTTTTTACAACTTATTACAAAAACGATTGAACGTTTTTAATCAGTACTTTTTATTTGTGGTTTTCTATAAAAGGTTTTACTTTATTTTAGGAATAAACAATGAACATAAAAAATAGATTAAAAATAATGATGTTTTTCCAATATTTTATTTGGGGAAGTTGGTTGATGACGTTTGGTGCTTGTCTACTAAATACTTTGCACTTTTCAGGTGTTGAAGTATCAATGATTTTTAGCACTAAAGCTTTGGCTGCATTAATTACCCCATTTATTGTTGGTATCATCGCTGATAAGTTTTTGCAAGCCAAATATCTTTATATGTTTTGCCATGCCATTTGTGCAATTGCACTTTTTTATGCTGCATCAATAAACAATGCAACGCTTTTATTTTGGGCGATGTTAGGCAATGCGTTAGCGTATATGCCTACTATTGCTTTATCTAACTCAATTAGTTATCACTGTTTAGATAAAGATAACTTAGATACGGTAGCCACATTCCCTAAAATACGCGTCTTTGGTACAGTAGGTTTTATTATTGCAATGTGGACTGTCAGTTTATGTAAATTAGAGTTGAGCAGTGCTCAACTCTATGTTGCTTGCATTGCTTCTTTAATACTTGCGATTTATAGCTCAACCTTACCCAATATCGAAACGCAAAAAAAACCAAAACAGTCTTGGAGTTCTTATTTAGGGTTAGATGCGTTTGTGTTATTTAAAAACCCAGTAATGGCGGTGTTTTTTCTATTTGCTATGTTGCTTGGTGCAATATTACAAATCACTAATACTTTTGGTGGCGCTTTCTTACATGATTTTGGTAAAATCCAGGAATTTCAAAATAGTTTAATTGTACAATACCCCGCTATCTTATTATCTGTTTCACAAATGGCTGAAGTTGCGTTTATCTTAACTATCCCATTTTTTCTCAAAAAATTTGGTATTAAAAAAGTCATAATGATCAGCATAATTGCTTGGACTCTCAGATTTGGTTTATTTGCATTTGGTGATCCAACACCTTTCGGGTTTGTACTACTTATGCTTTCAATGATCGTTTACGGCTGTGCATTCGACTTTTTTAATATTTCAGGCTCTATTTTTATTGAAAAAGAAGTTAACTCAAATATTCGAGCTAGCGCTCAAGGACTATTTATGACCATGGTCAACGGAATTGGTGCTTATTTTGGCTCGATTTTAAGTGGTGTTGTTGTTGACATGTGTACGCATAATGGTGTTAAGGATTGGCAAACAATTTGGTTAATTTTTGCTTCTTATGCACTTGTGCTAGGTATTGTTTTTTATTATTCATTTAATTATAACTATACTAAAAACAATTCTGTAGAGTAATCCCTTGTTTATGTAGATTAGCGGACTTTAGAATATCACTTATCACTGTTTTGCTACATTTTTTAAATAAATGAGTTAAAAGCCATAGGGGGTTGAATAAAACAAGTCCCCCTAGGGCTTTTATTGTGTTTTTTGTCGATATATTCAACAATGTTATTTTTTTAGTGTTACGAGATTTAATTATGAAAGATAAATTTTTAGGTGGTTTTTTGGTTTTCTTAGGTGCATGTAGTTTTGGTGTGCTTTCTTCAATTGTAAAAACTGCTTATAAAACAGGCTATACACTAGGCGAAGTTACTGGTGTCCAGTGTTTTTTGGGGATGCTAATGTTATGGAGCCTTCACCTTATTGTTAAAACAATCCGCAAGCCCAAAACAACAACGGATAATGCATTATCAAATTCGGCTACTAAAATACCTCAACCAACAAAAAAATGGAAGGTGTTTGCCGTTGGGCTTTTTCCTGGGTTAGTAGGTATTTGTTATTATCAATGCGTGCAATTAGTACCTGCATCAATTGCAATTATTTTATTAATGCAATATTTATGGATTAGTGTCATTATTGATTTTGTTATTTTCAAAAATAAACCCTCTATCACCCAACTAATCACCGTTATTGTGATTATTTTTGGAAGTAGCCTAGCAGCTGGTATTTTTAATCAAGATATTAGTTTAAATTTAGCAGGTTGCTTTTTTGGCTTTCTAGCTGCGCTAATGTATTCGCTCTTTATTAGTTCTAGTAGCAATATTGGTAATGAATTACCTAAACTTGAAAAAAGTGCTTTAATGATTACTGGCGCCTGCTTTATCACCTTTTTAATTTTTCCACCTTTGTTTTTCTTTAAGCTTGATATTAGCGATAAACTATATCAATTAGGATTTTTATTAGCATTACTTGGAACTGTGTTACCTCCTTTTTTATTTTCAATCGGAATACCTAGAATAGGTATTTCTTTGAGTGCGATTCTGTCAGCTGCAGAACTACCTGTTGCAGTGACTTGTTCATTTTTTTATTTGCATGAATCGGTTTATTTTAATCAATGGGTAGGCGTGATTATCATCCTGCTCGCAATTGCTTTGCCGAACTTAAAAAACATAAAAAAGTGAATTAACTCAAAATAACTGGGTAGGCAAATACCCTACCCTTATTATTTATTTTAGTTGTTTTTAGCTCATTTTATTTAAAAATTAATTAATAATCGTTTTTAAAACAATATAAACCCGTATAGTTTATTGTAAGTCATTTTTAACCATTAAATAAAACGCTATTTTAAGCAAAATATTAGTTGCATTTAAAAAACAATCTAGCCCACCTTTAGCTTATTATTAAGCATTGATTAGATACTTAACTGAAGTGTTGAATAACATTTGTATTTATTATTTAGTAAAAAAGTGGTATAATGATTTGACTTCGTCTTGATTAATAAATAGCGAACTAGCTTTATTTGTTAGTATTGCAAAAGCAATGAAGTAATAATGCCCTCGGGTATTGAAAACCTAATTTATCATCACCATATCTATAGTTGTTTTGTCAATTTAGCTAGCTTTGCTAAAATTTAGTCCAAAGATGAATAACTTTATAAGTCACACTATTTTTACGCATTAGCAATCAAACATGTTAAAAATTATTATGATAGATGTGTTAGTTTTACATTGTATTTATGAGGTTTAAAGAAGAACCTTTAACAAAAAAATTATATCTAGCAATATTATTGAACTCTCCAAAACTAAATATGTCTTAATAAGAGTCATGACTATTTAAATAGTTCGTTATTCGACTCTTGAGATGTTTTAGTCAAGTATTAAGTAAAGGCGTTGTGCTATTGGTTGATACCGTCTTCGCCTTTAAAACATGACCTATAAGTAAATAAGGCTATTTAGCCTAGCCTTAGAATATAACAATTGATATTTTGAGTATTAGTATGTTACGAACATGCTTTAGTTATTTTTTCATTTGGAACTGTTTATCTAGCGAAGGCTGTTACCAATAGCCTTTTATTTTTTAAACTTTTTTGCTTTGTAATTCGAACACATTAGTTTGAATATTTCTTGAAGAATTAAAATAACTATTTGAAATATTATTGATCTTTATATTAAAGCGCCATGTTACCCTGAAAGATCTTTACGTAAAATGTAACAATCGCTTTTTGGTATTGAAGGTCTTGTTACCTTTTTCTTTTAATTAAAAAGGAAGTGACAGAATGAAGACATTTAAAAAACCTTTATTTACCTTAGTACATAGTAATGATGCAATACCTGAACATAGAACATTAGCTTATTTAGATCCTACATTAAATTATTATACTGATCATATTGATGAGATTATTGCATTACGTGTTAAGGAACTTAAATTACACCATTCCGAATATAGGGAGTATCATGATAGTAATAGAACTAATAAAGGCGGTTTTTCCTTTATTTTTAATGAAATATTTGAATCAGAGCACCATAAAAAGCAGATTAGTATGCTGAAAGATGAAATTGCTATTACCAAAGAATCTAATAAGGTAAAGGAGTTATTAGATACTCGAATCAAAAAAATCGCTAACGCTTACCCTGAGTTGCAGTTTAATTTTAATGATATGCAAGCTTTACCCGCTAAAGTTAAAGAGTATCTTTTTGCTCCACCTTTAATTTTAACCGATGATAATGCAATTATGCTTTGGGACGATTAAGCTTTGGAATATCACAATAAGTAGAATAGAAAGTAACACACTAAGCACGACCACAACATTATAGCAATAGTAGGAAACAAAAAAGCTCGAAATATGAGCTTTTTTGTGTTTGCAGTTAACTATTAAATGCACTTTCACCATGGCTATTGATGTCAAGCCCTTCTCTTTCATGTTCTTCTGACACACGCAAACCAACGCAAAGATCTGCAATTTTATAAGAAATAAAAGAAATAACCGTGGTCCAAATTACACAAGTTATAATACTCATCAACTGAATAGCAACTTGGCTTACCATAGTAATACCTTGTGTATAACCGACACCGCCTAAGGATTCTGATGCAAATACACCTGTTAATATGCAACCGACGATGCCACATACACCATGTACACCAAATACGTCACAAGTGTCATCAATTTTTAGAATTCGTTTGAGTGTTGATACACCCCAAACACCAGCAAAACCACAAATAAAGCCAATTAACATAGCCCCACCTACCCCGACTAGACCTGCGGCTGGCGTTACCCCTACTAATCCAGCTATCACACCCGATGCTGAACCAAGGCAAGATGGTTTTCCGCGGAAGAACCATTCAGCCAATGTCCATGCTAAAACTGCGGCGGCAGTTGCTGCAACTGTGTTAATAAAAGCTAAACCAGCAATTTCGTCAGCATGTGTTGATGAGCCGGCGTTGAAGCCAAACCATCCAATATAAAGAATGGCTGCACCAAGATAAACATAAGGCAAATTAAACGGTTTTAGTGGTTCACGATTATAACCAATGCGATTTTTGATAAAATAAGCACCAATTATTCCTGCAACCGCTGCATTAATATGTACTACAGTGCCACCGGCAAAATCAAGTGCTCCCTCATCACCTAAGATACCACCACCCCATACCATATGCGCCATAGGAATATATGAAAATGTAAACCATAGCACCATAAAAATGAGTACTGCTGAAAAACGAATCCGTTCAGCAAAAGCGCCCAGAATTAAGCAACAGGTAATGCAAGCAAACGATCCTTGGAATGCGACCCAAATTAATTCATAAATAGCTCCTGATACATTATTAATACTTATACCTATTAATAATGCGTGATTCAAATTTCCATAAAACCAGTTACCCTCTCCAAAAGCAAGTGAATAACCATAAACAATCCATAACACAGAAATTAGCGAAAAAACAACCAATACTTGTGTTAACATCGATAACACATTTTTAGAGCGCAATAAACCACCATAAAATAAAGCAATGCCCGGAATAGACATAAACAGAACTAATGCTGTGCAGATCATCATAAATCCATTATCAGCTTTATCAGCTATGCCAACTTCTCCAGCAAAAGCAGAACTTGAAAATAAAATCGTTAAATATAAAATAGCTTTTTTCAACATAATGATACCCTTAACAATAAATTACAGCGCCGAGTCATCGGTTTCACCAGTGCGTATACGCACTACATGTTCAAGTGCAGTGACAAAAATTTTGCCATCGCCAATTTTGCCAGTATGCGCAGCCTTAGCTACAGTGCTAATAACCTCGTCAAGCTGATCATCGCTAATGGCTAAGTCGATTTTAACTTTAGGTAAAAAATTGACATTATATTCGGCACCACGATATAGCTCTGCATGGCCTTTTTGACGCCCAAAACCTTTAACCTCAGTGACAGTTAATCCTGTAATACCTATATTAGATAACGCTTCTCTAACTTCTTCTAATTTGAAAGGTTTTATAACTACAGTGACTAATTTCATTTAATGCTCCTAATAAATTTGAGATACAAAATGAATAATGCAAAGAACATGCCAGAAATTGATAACTTGAACTAAATTGCGTTATTTAAAAAGAATATGGAAGGTAGTTGAAATAAAGATCTAGGCTTAATCGTTTTTCTCAATGATGAGTAATATAAATAATTACAGTTTATTTGGATACTTTAACTATTAGCCACGCACTAATCTGGTGCCAATGCATATTAGTAGTGCCCAATCATTTAATCAATTGCTACAAGCTAGAATGTGACCATTAACTTGCGATATTCATCATAAGCAAAGTGATCGGTCATACCACTAATATAATCTTGCAATAATCGGCATCGGTAATAAAATTCCATACACACGAAACTTGTTTTATTTGAATTAAGTTCGCTGATTGCTTGTTTATAAGCGACACAATGTTTTGAGGATAATTTATGATATAAGCGTGTCTCAATGGGATAATGTTTGTGATATTGATTGTCAACCAATTTTAAAAAGTCATGAGTTGGCATATTAAGCAATGGACTATAAATATCAAGCAACCCACTAATAATTCGGTATCCTTGAAGTTCAATATTTTCGACCGATTCATGATTGAATACATGTTCAAACCCAACTTTTTTAAAAATATTTAGTAATTTATATTCAGCGCTATGATCTTCAAGTAAAGCATAATTAAATGATCCATGATAGATTGCTTCAATATTTTCAATAACACGTTCCGCTGCATGGGGTACCAGCTTACCGATAGTGTTAACACGTAAATACATAAAGAACTGATCAATACCAATAGCATCAAATCCATTCTGTTTTAAGTTTTCATAAGGTCGATTCACAACGGTATCAAACAGATCGTCTTTTTTAACTGGTCCCCATGCTTCTGCTAGGTATACGTAGAGCTGTTTTACTGTTAGGATTTTCTTTTCAACAGCATCTTCTAGATCTGCAATGCAATATGAGATATCGTCGGCAGCTTCCATAATGTAGGTCAATGGATATCGATGGAATGGTTTAATATCAAGCTGTTTAGATAGCTCTTTTATAAATGGCTCTTCTGATAAATAATAACCTGGCTTTTTCATTAAATAAGAAAATTCAGCCGGCACTTGTTTAGACCAATAGGCCGGTTTGGAATATTTAAGAATTGAGGCAATTTGTGAATAGGTTAAATTAAGACGCAATATTGTATGCACTAATCGAATTGCTTGTGCATTACCTTCAAAATTAGATAGATCTTGGCGGATTTTTGTTTTAAGTTTTTTGATTTCATCGGTATCGTTATCATTTATATCAAGTTCACTATAAGCTGTGGGTTTTCCAAGCCCTAGGCGTAACGTAAACCATTGATTAATAGCAGCCTCACCAAAATGACCAAATGGGGGATTGCCAATATCGTGCATTAAACAGGCCATCTCAACCAGACTTTCGATAGCCATTACGCAATTATCAAATCCATATTTTTCTAGTTGTCTAGATTTGCTTAGTCGATTGACGATTTCTTTAACAATATAGCGACCCACTTGTTGCACTTCCATAGAATGAGTGAGCCGTGTTCTAACCACTGAATTTCGTTCTAGTGGAAAGACTTGCGTTTTTTGTTGTAATCGACGAATGGCAGCGGAATTAATAATACGCTCGCGATCGCTTTCAAAACAACGCACTATTGAGTACTCATCAGACAGTATTTCACGCTGTTTACTGGCGTAACGCTGATAATTAATTTTTTGGTTGAAGTTGACCATGGATCTACCCTTAAATTTAATCGCCTTGATTGGTTTAACTTACTAAATTACAATAATTTTTGTTTTGCCCATTCAATGCTTATTTGATAATCACAAGGCAATAGCAATATTAAAGTGTCTAATGCTTTTAGCAATTTGTCAGGTTGATTATGAGTTAAATTTAAATGCCCTACTTTACGCCCAACTCGGACTTCTTTTTCATACCAATGTAGATGAACTAAATCGATAGATAACCAATTAATATTTAATTCTGTGCCAATTAAATTAACCATAACCGAAGGTGAAAACACATCAGGTTTAGGTAATGGCAGCCCTAATATAGCTCGGAGATGTAGCTCAAATTGGCTTATTGAGGCACCATTTTGCGTCCAATGTCCACTATTATGCACACGTGGTGCAAGTTCATTGATCAGTAAATCATCACCAACAATAAAACACTCCATTGCCATCACACCAATATAATTTAATTTATGCATAATGGCAGATAGCATTTTTTCAGCTTTTGCCTGTAATAATGAATGAGAAGCATTAGGCACTGCAACACTCATTTTTAATATGCCATCTTGATGTAAGTTATGGGTAAGAGGATAAAATACTGTTTCACCTTTTGCGTTACGAGCGCCCACTAATGACATCTCTTCGTCAAATGGAATAGCTTGTTCAACAATAGCGTGCTGATAGAGATCATCTGGCACGTTTATTGGGTTATTAACCGAAATTCGCCATTGCCCTCGCCCATCATAACCACCAGTGCGACGTTTAACAATTAATAGCTCACCCAGTTCGGTAAACAGTTTTTGCCAATCCTGAGATTGATTAAGCAAAAACCATTTGGCGGTAGGTAAACCAAGTTGATCGAGTAGCTGTTTTTGCGTTAAACGATCAGCAATAAGCGGAAAGATATCTCGATTAATAAAATGAGGGTGTTTAGCTAGAATCTGTGTAAATGGTGTATCTGACCAACGTTCTATTTCGGCGGTTATCACTGATTGTTGATATGGAATTGTCGTTGGTTCTTCCTCTAACCCTACAGGGTAGACTTTAATACCTAATGGTTCACCAGCTTGCTTAAGCATTCGTCCTAATTGCCCGTTACCCAGTACACAAACAGATCGAAGTTTCATATTATGCATTCACTCTTGGATCGGGATGATTTAATACATCATCCGTTTGATTTAATCGCCATGTTGATAAACGTTGATAAATAGCTTTATCATGCAAAGCTAAAATTTGCGCAGCAAGTAATGCCGCATTGGCTGCCCCTGATTTACCTATTGCCAATGTGCCAACAGGAATGCCTTTAGGCATTTGCACAATGGAATATAAGCTATCAACGCCACTTAGGGTAGCAGTTTGCACGGGAACACCGAATACAGGAACGAGTGTTTTGGCTGCTAACATGCCAGGTAAATGGGCAGCACCACCAGCACCCGCAATGATCACATCAAAGCCTTTTTGCTTAGCATCTTCGGCAAAGCGAAATAATTTATCAGGAGTACGGTGAGCAGAAACGATTTCAACATGGTAGGGAATAATCAATGTATCAAGAATATCAGCGGCATGTTGCATTGTATTCCAATCACTTTTAGATCCCATAACAATGGCAATTTTAGGTTGAGTGTGCATAGCAAATGTGAGAATAATTAAAATAGAATGTATGCAAAGTATACACTAAAATTTTGTTAATGGGGATCATAATGGCTTTATCACTTAGCAACAAAAAAGCTGCGATTAACGAGGTAAAAAAATGACCTTAGCGGTATCGCCGAATAGTATCGGCGATAATAGAAAAACTAAGCTCTTACTGCTGCCACAATTTTAATTTCTATCAAATATTCTTTTTTCATTAACTCAGCTTGCACTGTACAACGTACTGGTGCACTACCTTTAGCTACCCATTCGTCCCATGCTTTATTCATAGCTGCAAAGTCACTTTTATTAACTAAAAATAATGTTACATCTAATATACGCGTTTTATCACTGTTAGCTCGGGCTAATATTTTGTCAATTTCAGCTAATGCACTTTTGGTTTGCACATAAGCGTCATTTTCAAGATTAGTAGGAACGCTTGTGTAATAAATAACGTTATTATGGATCACAGCTTCAGACCAACGATCATCTGGATCAATTCGAGTTATTGTCATCTTTTTTCCTTGTCAAATGCGCCATCAAGATACTTTTATAAAATCCGCACGTAATTTTTTTATTTCATCACGCAACACACCTGCTTTTTCAAATTCAAGATTTTGAGCAGCTTCATACATCATTGCTTCAAGTTCTTTCACTTTTGCTTGTACTTCTTTAACTGAAACATAATGGTATGGTTTGCCTGGTTCAAATGCCTGTACTTTGGCTGTTGACTTTTTAGTGCTTAAACCTGCTTCTAATATGTCTTTAATTTCTTTGCGTACCGATTTTGGTGTAATGCCATGCGTTGTATTAAAGTCTTCTTGTTTTTTTCGACGGCGAGCAGTTTCGTCAATCGTTTTTTGCATAGCTGGCGTTATTCTATCAGCATACAATATGGCTTTACCATTCACATTTCGAGCTGCGCGCCCAACGGTTTGAATGAGAGAACTTTCCGAGCGCAAAAAACCTTCGCGATCAGCATCTAATATTGCCACTAAAGAGACTTCTGGTATATCTAGCCCTTCTCTTAATAAGTTAATCCCAACGAGTACATCCACTTTTCCTAAGCGTAAATCTCGAATTATTTCCATTCGTTCAACTGTGTTGATATCTGAATGTAAGTATTTTACATTGACACTATGTTCTGACAAATAGTCAGTTAAGTTCTCTGCCATACGTTTAGTTAGTGTAGTTACTAATATTCGCTCGTCGTTATTAATACGAATTTTGATTTCAGATAGCAGATCATCAACTTGTGTAGCAACGGGCCTAACCTCGATAATAGGATCGAGCAGCCCCGTAGGCCTAACTACTTGCTCAATGATTTCTCCACCAGATTTTTCTATTTCATATTTGGCTGGTGTTGCTGATACATAAATAGTTTGTGGCATAATATTTTCAAATTCAGTAAACTTTAAAGGTCGATTGTCTAGCGCTGATGGTAAGCGGAATCCATATTCAACCAAATTAAGTTTTCGAGAACGATCACCATTATACATTGCCCCCAATTGCGGAATAGCAACATGAGATTCGTCAATAAACAATAAACCATCTGCTGGCAAGTAATCAAATAACGTTGCAGGTGGATCACCTGGATTGCGTTGAGCTAGAAAGCGTGAATAATTTTCTATCCCAGAGCAGTAACCAAGTTCACTCATCATTTCAATATCAAATAGTGTTCGCTGGGTTAAACGTTGCTCTTCCAATAGGCGATTATTGTCTAATAACACCTTTTGCCGTTCTTTTAGCTCCTGTTTAATTTGTGCTATGGCATTTTCCATAATATTTCTTGGTGTAACATAGTGCGTTTTAGGATAAATGGTGATTCGCGATACTTCACTAACACTGCTACCTGTTAAAGGATCGAACATTACAATACGATCGACTTCATCATCAAATAGCTCAACACGTACAGCAAGCTCATCAGAGTCAGCAGGAAAAATATCTATCACATCCCCTCTCACGCGAAACGTACCACGGCTAAAGTTTATTTCGTTACGAGTGTATTGCAATTCAGCCAAACGAGTTAAGATTGAGCGCTGATCAGTAATCGTGCCTTTTGTTAAGTGCAATATCATCGACATATACGTTTCTGGCGCACCTAAACCATAAATGGCTGAAACCGAAGCAACGATCACAACATCACGCCGTTCTAATAGTGATTTAGTGGCAGAAAGACGCATTTGTTCTATATGTTCATTGATTGATGCATCTTTTTCAATAAAAGTATCAGTTGATGGCACATAAGATTCAGGTTGATAGTAATCATAATAAGATACAAAATATTCCACCGCATTTTCCGGGAAAAAAGCCTTCATTTCGCCATATAACTGGGCTGCTAATGTTTTATTGGGCGCCAAAATGATTGTAGGGCGGTTATGCTGAGCAATAACATTTGCCATAGTAAATGTTTTACCCGATCCTGTTACCCCTAATAAAGTTTGATGTGCAATTCCGTCATCAAGATTTTGATTAATTTTTTTTATAGCTTCAGGTTGATCACCAGCGGGCTTAAATTCGGAACATAATTTAAATTTTTTCATTACTCACAACCTAATATTTTACCTATTAATAAAAAATTATCCCCAAAAGGACTTGACCTTCAAAAATCTTCTATTTTTTGTTCAGCTTCCTTTTTAATTTATAAAAAAAACAACAAATGCACCTCTTGATTTATGGTATCTTATTGATATTAAACAAAAAACATTTTTATGCTTAAGTTACAATCAAATCAAGAAAAATCCTGATAGTGACTGGGGTTAGCGCTTTTTTCAATAAACTATTAACAGAGTTATCCACAGGTAACGGGGATAACTTCATAAGTGTAGCCTTTATAAAATGTTTTCATTTATCAAGATAAATTTTCAAAAAAAAATCCTTTTTATTTTGAAGATCATTTCTATTTTTAACATCAATTTTAATAGTTCTAACTAATTATTTTACTTAGCTGTTCAATTTGATATTGATAGCTATGATCAAACTCAGGAACAAAAGTTAATCGATGTGTGATGCATTTTGGGGCATCCTCAGCATGATGAGAAACAAATATCAACTGTGTGTGCCCCTCATTAATTAAACGATCTATCCAGCGTTTTACTAATTCTCTATTAAGATGATCAAGCCCTTGTAACGGTTCATCTAAAATAAGCAGTGTCGGATGTTTGACCAAAGCTCTGGCAATAAGTATTAACCTTTGTTGCCCCCAAGAAAGCGACTGAAACGGTTTATCGGCTTGCGCTTGCAACCCTAGCAATTGTAACCATTCATCAACCAGTTTAGCTTGTTTATCACTTGTTGCTTGGTAAACACCAATCGAATCAAAATAGCCAGACAATAACACGGTTTTAACACTAGAACTAACACGATAATTCAAATGCAAGCTACTGCTCACATAACCGATATGGCGTTTAATATCCCAAATCGTTTCACCCGAACCACGTTTGCGCCCAAATAAAGTAAGATCATTGCTATATCCTTGCGGATGATCGCCTGTTATTAAACTTAATAACGTTGATTTACCTGCGCCATTAGGCCCAACAATTTGCCAATTTTGCTTGGCTTTTACTTGCCAAGTTAATCCATTAATAATTGCTTTATCATCATAATAGACATAACCATTTTTTAATATGACACGATCTAATTGATCGGCTAATGGTGTTGGGGGTTCATCGGCCTCTGGTAAGGACATATTGGGTATATTTTCTAAATCAGCTAATTGCTTAACTGTTGTATCGTTTAATATTGTGTGCTTTGTGTCAATTTTCAATAGTTGACAATCGGCTAATATGCCAATATTTTCGATAAAAGTAGGGATCTCGTTAAATCGATTTAAAACAAGAGCAATAGTGACTCCTTGCTTTGCAAGCACTGCAAGTATTTCTACTAAATTTTCACGGGATGCGGCATCTAAACCATCAAAAGGTTCATCTAATATTAAAAAATCAGGTTGTTGCATTAGCGCTCGGCAGATTAGCGTTTTACGTGTTTCCCCCGTTGAAAGATATTTAAAACGTCTAAGTAATAAATGTTCAATCCCAAATTGTTGTGCTAGTTGCTGGCAAAGCTCTTGATTACTCATATTTTGTTGAATAATTTGTTCAGTGCTCAGCCCCGTATCATTTTCACCTTCACTTAACATGTCAGTATTGTTTCGCTTCCATTCATCATTAATCAGTTTTTGAAGTTGTTCAAAAGAGATATCAACTATAGATTTAAATTGATTGATAATTTTCCCTGATAATAGTTTTTGTTTGCCAGCCAATGCTTTAGCAAGTACAGATTTACCACTGCCATTACGCCCCACAAAAGCAACATTACCAGCTTGTTGAATTGTTAATGATTCAATGGTAAAAACTTGGTAGTCATTAATTTTAAAATGTGCATTTTCTATCTGTAGCATGATAACCTCATATTACTAAACTAATGTAGTAACAATAATATGTTGTGGATTAATAGATAGTTTAACCTGTTTGCCTATAATTAATCTCGATTGCTTAATTTCATTAGCTAATTTGCTAGCATAAAGCACAATGCCAGAGGGTAGTGAGCAAGCGATTTCACTCCATTTGCCATCAGTCGTGATTTTTTCAATAGTGACCGATAGGCAGTTCTCATTAGCATCGTTCAATTCAATTAAGGGAGCTTTAATTAGCAACAAGACTGTTTTATCTGTACCCAACTTTAACCGTTCAATACTTGGTTGAGTGATGTAAGCTTTTAGCTCTGTTTTATTATCACTTAACTGCACAGTAATAAATCCAGCAATCCCACTTGTTTGAATCTGTTTAACAGCACCATATAACTGATTACGTGCACTAGTTTGCAAAGATAAACTGGCAGTGGCTTTTAGAATATCATCTAATGGAATTTTGTCGTCACTAAGAATATTAAATGCTTTTTGTTGTAGATGAGTTAATAATTCATAAAGTTGAATAAACCTAACAGCATAGGCACTCAACTTAGTTCCTCCTCCATTTTTACCGCCAATTGCTGTAATTAAAAAAGGCTTAGGCGCTAGCTTGTTAATCTCATTGATAGCGTCCCATGCTGTTTTATAGCTGACCCCAATTTCCTTGGCAGCCTGACTTAATGACCCCGTTTGTTCAATAGCTTTTAACAACGCAATGCGCCTCGGGTCAGTAAATAACTGTTGATGAATATTCAACGTTAATAAAATTTCAGGAGAAAACATAATGTAACACCATGAACAATCAACTAATTAAAGGAAAGAGTAAGGTAATTATTGTAGACCCTTTTTGACATTCCTTCAAAAAAGTTAAAAATCTTATTGGTTGTTTTATAAAAAACCGTTTTATAGAATTTGTTTAATTGTACTTTATAAATAAAGTTTGTTATTATCGATATGTTATTTTTTATATAGCGATTATTAAATATTCTATTGATAACATAAAATTTATTTATAATAATCAATCCAATATATAGCATTGGCAGCCCAAATAAACTTACTATTATTGTGAGGAGTAAAATGAAAAAAGTTATTGGAATTTTGCAAATTATCATAATGATGACAGTAACCTTTTTAGCATCAGCAGCCGAAAAAATAACGGTATTTGCCGCTTCGTCATTGACTGATTCTATACAGAATATCGCTGCTATTTATAAAGTTGAACATGAAGATACCGATATTGTGTTTTCATTTGCTTCATCATCAGTATTAGCTAAACAAATTGAACTAGGTGCACCTGCTGATATCTTTATGTCAGCGGATCAAAAGTGGATGACTTACCTTATTGAACATAACGTAGCTAAAAATAAACAAGATCTTTTGAAAAACACATTGGTTCTTATTGCTCCCAAGCAATCGAAATTAAATCATGTTGTTATTAATACTCAAACTGACTGGGAAGCAATTTTACCTAAAGGGGAAAAAATAGCCATTGGCGATCCAGATCATGTTCCTGCTGGACTTTACGCCAAAGAATCCTTAACCAATTTAGGAATATTTAATAAATTGTCACCACAATTTGCTCCTGCTAGCAATGTACGTGACGCATTGATGTTAGTCGAGCGTAATGAAGCTACGCTTGGTATTGTCTATAGCACAGATGCAAAGGTAAGCGATAAGGTAAAAATTATTGGGACATTCCCTATGGATACTTTTAAGCCTATAGAATATCCCATTACCTTATTGAATCCCAAAGCAAACGATTTTTATCAATATTTAAATTCGCCACAAGCTAAAGCCATTTTTAAACAATACGGTTTTATAATAAAATAATTTATCGCCAAGTGTATTTTGAAATATGTTATTAAGTGAATTTGAATGGCAAACTTTATTACTTAGTTTAAAGATAGCTACTTCGGCAATTGGGTTTAGCTTACCAATAGGAATTTTAACTGCTTGGGTATTAGCCCGCTGTCAATTTTTTGGTAAATCGCTATTTGATAGCATTATACATCTTCCACTTGTTTTACCTCCCGTAGTTTTAGGTTATTTATTGCTAATAACTATGGGCCGGCATGGTATAATTGGTGAATGGTTAAATAATAATTTTAATATCAATTTCAGCTTTAATTGGCAGGGGGCAGCTTTAGCTTCGGCGGTGGTAGCTTTTCCGCTAATGGTTCGATCAATTCGTTTAGCCATTGAATCGATTGATATCCGCCTTGAAAACGTAGCTCGTACTCTTGGTGCTCATAAATGGCGAGTGTTTATAACTATCACGTTACCTTTAGCTGTTCCTGGCATTTTAATGGGAATGGTGCTAAGTTTTGCACGTTGTTTAGGAGAATTTGGTGCAACCATTACGTTCGTATCAAATATTCAAGGTGAAACCCGCACTTTACCTCTCGCAATGTATACATTTCTGCAAATTCCCAACGGTGAACACAGTGCACTACGGCTTTGTATTATTTCAGTTGTGTTATCACTAATTGCACTTTTTTTATCCGAATGGTTAAATCGTTGGCATAAAAACAAAATTGCAGGATAATAATTCATGTTACAAATACAAATTAGCAAACAACTGGCTTCATTTTCGTTCCAATTCAAGCATGACATAAAATGTCAAGGTATCACCGCTATTTTAGGGGTTTCTGGATCGGGAAAATCCACACTAATTAACCTTATTAATGGGTTAATTAAGCCTGATCATGGCTATATTCAACTAAATAATACTCTTCTGGTTGATTGTAATAGACATATTTTTATTGCCCCAGAAAATAGGCAGATTGGCACCATTTTTCAAGATGCATTACTTTTCCCTCATTATAAAATTATAAAAAACCTTACTTATGGAGCTAAGAATTTAAATCTGTCAAAATTTGACGAAATCGTCAATGTGCTTAATATTCGTTCATTATTAAATCGTTATCCAGCCACTTTGTCTGGTGGCGAAAAGCAACGAGTGGCAATTGGTCGAGCGCTATTAACCAACCCGTTATTGCTATTGATGGATGAACCACTTTCGGCACTTGATATGCCAAGAAAAAAGGAATTATTAATCTATATTAAAAAATTATCTAATGAGTTAAATATACCCATTATTTATGTGACCCATAATATTAATGAAGCTAAACAGATAGCCAATAATGTGGCAATATTAGATCAAGGGAAGCTGATTGAATTTGGTAAGGTCGAGCATGTGTTACAAAGTGATTATTTGAAAGAATGGCTATAAAGCTCCAAAGTATTGCTATCTTGTGATTGCTTAATGTATGTCACACCATCATGCCATGCGCCAAGAACAAGGCGAGTTGCACTGCGCCCTTCAATTTGAAAATGGTGAGTTGCAGGTTTATGTGTATGACCATGCACCATAATATCAGCTTTATGCTCCGCCATCATCTTAACCACAGCGCGTTGATTTACATCCATAATAGTTCCAGATTTTATTTGATTATGTTGGCTACTTTTTTGTCGCAGCTTAGCCGCAATTTTTAGTCGAAAGAACAAAGGCAGTAATAAAAACAGTTTTTGTAACCATTTATTATGCATGATTTTTCTAAACTTTTGATACTGAGAATCGTCAATACATAATAAATCACCATGTAAAAATACGATATTTGTTTCTTGATTAGGTAAACAATTAATTTCTGGCAATATAGTCATATCACATTGCTGAGCATACTTTTTACCCAATAGAAAATCGCGGTTTCCATGCACAAAATATTTAGTGATGCCTCGTTTTGATAACCGGCACAATGCTTGGACAACTTGTTGATGTAATTCAGTCTTTACATCATCACCAACCCAATAATCAAAAAGATCGCCTAAAATATAAAGCTCACAATTTTCAGGTAAGGTATCTAGAAAAGACAAAAAACCTGCGGTTATATCGCTATAACCAGAAGCAGGTTTATTATCTGCTAGATGAATATCTGCAATAAAATAACGAGCTGGATTATTCAACCGTTACACTCGTAATAATAATATCTTCAACAGGAACGTCTGAATGCATGCCACTGCGCCCTGTTTTTACAGCTTTTATTTTATCAACCACATCAAGCCCATCAGTGACTTGTGCAAACACGCAATAGCCATAACCATTAACGTCAGCAGAACGGAAGTTGAGATAATCATTATCAACTACATTGATAAAAAATTGAGCTGTCGCAGAGTGTGGATCTGATGTACGCGCCATCGCTAATGTACCACGATCATTTTTTAAACCATTATCTGCTTCGTTTTTAATAGGCGCATTCGTCTTTTTCTGCTTCATGCCTGGTTCAAAACCGCCACCTTGAATCATGAAATTATTAATAACACGATGGAAGATTGTATTGTTATAAAAACCAGCTTTACAATATTCAACAAAATTTTTGACGGTTTCAGGGGCTTTATCGTCAAAAGTTTTGATCTTAATATCACCTAAATTAGTGTGAAATATAATCATTACATATTCCTTATTTTTATTTAATGTACATCTTTCTATAAAATTTAATGAGTCGGAGTCAATTTGGCTTACTAAATTTTTCACATGCTTCAAGCGTGTTACTCATTAACATAGCAACAGTCATTGGGCCAACACCGCCCGGAACAGGTGTGATCCATCCAGCTCTTTCAACAGCCACATCAAACTCTACATCACCTGCTAATTTACCATCTGACAAACGATTGATACCAACATCAATCACAATTGCTCCTGGTTTAATCCATTCACCTTTAACATAATTTGGAATACCGACACCTGCAACCACTATGTCTGCATTATTGACATGTTTTGCTAAATCAACGGTACGGCTATGGGTAATGGTAGTTGTACAACCTAATAGCAATAATTCTAATGCCATTGGACGACCAACAATGTTTGATGCTCCTACAACAGTTGCATTTAAACCAGATAAATTTATCCCCGTTGATTCTAGCATTTTAACCACACCATATGGCGTACACGGACGTAAAATAGGATCGCGTTGTAGTAAGTGTCCAATATTATATGGATGAAAACCATCAACATCTTTACTTGGATCGATACGTTCAAGGACTTTTGTTTTATCAATATTATCAGGTAAAGGGAGTTGCACTAAAATACCATGCACATCTGGACGTTGATTAAGCTCATCAATTAATGCCAACAACTCATCGGTAGTTGCCGATAAAAAATCATAAGCAAAGGAAGCAAAGCCAACGTCATCACAAGCTTTTTGCTTATTTTTAACATAGATTTTCGATGCAGGATCTGAGCCAACTTGAATCACAGCCAAACCTGGAACAGATAGGCCTTTTTCAATACGTATTTTAACTTTATTAGCAATATCCGTTCGTATTTGTTGTGCCAATGCTTTTCCATCAATAATATGTGCAGTCATAAGCTTCCGTTTAGCTATCTTAGTCATGTTATCATTTTCGCAAAAGTTTTTATTAATGTCTATTTACTTGTGAATTGATTGTTAAGTTGAGTTAATATTAGAGTATATTTCTTATCAATATCTGTTATAACTGAACAAATATGTGCATCAAAAGCTTTTAATTTAGGCTTTTGAGCTTTCCACTCATTTTTAGAGATTTGTTTAATTGCGGCTAAATTCTTAAAAAAATTAAAATGCAAAATACTGCCACCCACGACATTATAGAAAATACGCTGACCAATATCTTCACCGTCTTTTTTTAGATTATTAAAATTTTGGTAGGAAAATCGAGTATAACCATTTTCAGTAATAATCGCAGTATGTAGCAACTGAACTAAACGTTTATATAACTTATTTAACTCACCTTTGAGTTCATTATCATCACTCAACTGATTTTTTATTGCTTTTTCAAACGCCTCTTTAACTTCAGTTAAAAGATTTACTGATTGCAACTCTAAAAGAGGTAGCTGTTGGCGTAATACATGTTGAAATTGAATGAGTTCTTTTTGTAATGAAGGGTTAAGTGTTACTAATTTTTCATTTAAGATAACACGACCATTTTGCGTTATAGTTAAATCATTTTTTTTATTAAAAATATGTACGCTTTCTTTACTTATCGTGATGTTGTAACTAGGTTTAACTCCACACTCTTTTTTAGCGGCAAAAACAGAAACAGGAAAGAAGAAAACGATTAATAGTAAATATTTCAACATATTTATATCCAATTAGTTAATCATATAGATTATAACGTCTAACAGACAAGAAACATAATGAAATTCAATGAGAATTATGATTTTAAACGGCTATAAATGTATTTATAACAAGTGAGCTGAATCTAGCTTGGATTTTAATTAGATGTAACAAAACATCAAGTTGTTTACACTTCACGATGAAAATAATTCCTTAAAAAATCATAAGATGTTTTCCCAGAAAACACTTTATGCGGTTTAACCGTATTATAATAGTTAATAAATTGCCTAAGTTATAGAACTTCTTCGCGTTGTTTACGCGTCATGAATATGCATAAAAATGCAAGATTAACACCTTATCATCGAAAGCAGTTTTAACGTTTATACAAAAGAAAATCGCAGTCACTGGCTTAGCGTTGTGATTTCATATCAGCCGCCTCATGATTTATAGAACATCAAGACTTTACCGTCACAAGTTTTTCAGCCACAATTAATTTCAAATGAGCGTTAAAAAACAATAAAATATGATGTTAAAAGACTGATTAAAATTGAAAAATCGATAGAAGAGCACATTAACCGACAAGCAAAACGTTATGCTATAATAAGAGCTATTCGAACGAGAGATTTCATATTGATACTAAACATTTACCGCCACTTAATAGAGAAACAAAGCAATTCTGATGGTGGATTCCCGTGAGTCATACACAGGTATTTAGGCAATAAATCGTAATTCAACTCAGCCACGTTTTTACAATATAATGTGTGGACATACCAGTGTTAGCACAAACACCTTATACCATTATCAGTATTTACTCAGATAACTGAGTCAAATACAAAGAACTGTTGATCATGCTTTTGTTAAGCTTTGCCAAACCAAACTACATCGTCTTACTAACTTTTACAATACATTTAAACCACATAAAGGCTTAAATGTAGCTATGCCTTATAGAATACTTGAATTTTATTTTTAACCAAAATGAGTAGACAACCAGAGAAATCCTACATTTCATAAAACCAACAGTGCATATTCTTGCACTGCCGTAAGATGATTTTTACTTATTAAAATTATACAGTTAAAATATAATTAAATATTTTCTTATATACCAAAGTAATTAACGTTTACACACTATTTTACTAACATTTCCTCTTTCTGCTTCACGCACAGAAACATAACCAGATAAATTAACTGCAAAATAAATATTATATTGAGCATTGTTTACAAAATTGAATAATGCATTAATATTAAAACATTTAATACAATATCACTAATAAGTATACAATCAATTTACTTTAGCTACTACGGCTAAGTGAAAGTGGCACCTTATAAACTAGATAAGGCACCTACAACAGCTTAGACCATTAACACTATCCCCTACAGGCTACATAATTACTCCACGTTTCATCTCCTTCACCAACATGACCTGAATCAGCATAGATATGATAATGGCTTTCCGAATAATCCGATTTATTTCCTGTCCAATAAACACCACCTCGCCATTGAGAGTCTGGATAAGCCTTTTGATTGATAAACCCCCACTCACTAAATAGTGAACCATCAATAGCTCGCGTTAAAATCCCGCCCCAAAAAACGGCAGGATCATCTTTTTGAAAAGTAAAAGGAGCATTAGTTAGCTCATATCTACCCAGAACATTATTAATACCCCCACACTTTTGCCAAGCACTTTCCTTATGCGCTTTAAAATCACCTTGAGGTATAGCCCAAACAGACGTTGGGGTAAAACTATAATCATAATTAACAGAAGGATTTCTCTTTAATGTCGCCCTTACCGTGACTGTTCCCGTTGGTTTACTTATCAATTTAACCATACCATCTTGATCAATCGAAACACCACTTCCTGGGTTATTGATGACTTGATAGCGATAATCAGTTTGAGCTCCCGTCATTACTAATTGAAATTTGGCACCTGGAAAGCCTGTAGTTGGGAATTTTCTACCTCCAGACACCGTAGTAACCACTTTAAAACCATAATCTGGCACATAATCTCGAGTATAACCTCCACCACCTTTTGAGCGTGTCCGTCCATCTGAAGCGTTCCAATACATTTGATAATGTAAATCTGGATTATCACCAGGTTTGCCCCATTGGCGATCGGGATAAATGATCGCGCCATTTGGTTTGGCATAACATAATTCAGATCTCGATGCTATTTGATATGTTTTAGCTAGTGTACTGGGTTTACTTTCTTTTGGGATCCCATACTCAGAATAGGTTTTTACTTTTGTTTGAATTATCAATTTTAATGGCATTGAAAAACCACTTCCGCAACCTATAATTTTTTTCTTATCATCTCCAGTTATGCGCTTTCCGCTATTGTCATACCACCAATAATAAGTCGATTCAATTTTAAATGGCTGGTTCGCATCGATATTGTCACCATCAATATCGCGATAATTTTTCACCCTATCTAAGTTTGTTGGTGCATAATTTGCCACTTTAAAATCATTAAACGTTAAATTACCATCAAATTCCTTAATTTCACCCGCTTTTATATTACCATTTGCTTCACTATAAAAAACGCCATTAAGCGTAAAGCCTTGCTTATCTGCACTGGATAACGCTATGACCTCTGGTGCATTACCTGTAATAACATTCGTTGTGGCACCGGTTAATATAGCATCAGATGAGCTTACTATTGCCAACTGCGATAATGACACTAAACTCGTTTTAATATTCGATTTAAAACCCTCTTTTATCATACTTTTTATTATTCCTTATACTTATCTTACTAATTTATCCATATAATATAATTAGTTAACTTTGATTTTCAAACAGTGCAAACTTATAATATATTATAGAATATCAAATAACATTAACTTTATTTTAAAGGAATAATACGTTTTGTTGCTAACTTTTTTGTAAAGTTTTGTTAAGAATGGTATATGATGAATTTCAAAATCCGCCTAAATTTTTTTAATAATAAATCTAAATTACTAAAAAATAATCAAGCAGATTGGAACGATCTAATATAAAACC
>NZ_LZGV01000047.1:0-1851 GCF_001690265.1 Gilliamella sp. HK2 | reverse complement strand
TTGTTTTCTATCTATTCTATGCTCCCGAGGATTGCCCAATCCGTTTTAATCGTAAAACCGGTAAAGTTTATATTTATGACCATTTTCTTTTATATTTTGGTTCATTAAAAACATTTACTCGTTCACCATTTAGAGTGAAAGAGATAACAATGAAAGAGTTTGATTGGGCAGATATTCAAGGGGTAATGACCTCAGTATCGGCACCGATTTCTGGTGGTGGTATGGTCAGAACTTACCGTATAGAGTGTGTGGTATGTGAGCCTAATACCACCAATGTAATTGACTACTTTACTTTTTGTATAGATAGCAGTTTAAGTTACGATGAGTGGATGTGGGTGAATAGTTTTATGGCATTTTCGGATAAAAACCTCGATACCGAACAGATGCCAGATGAATATGAGTGGTCGGTAAAAATCAATTGGTCCGAAGAACTCGACAAAAAATCCAAGGCCAGCTCGCTTGAAGAATATCAACAAATAGATGCCGAATATAAAAAGTTAGGAAATAAATAATGCCATCAAAATATCAACCGCAAGTTTCCGCATGGCGCGAGGATTTATATAAAGGGGTTTATACAACGCAATTGCATTTAAGTAATAATAAAAAATTGCGTTATGCTAATGATGATTATTGTGAATTTTCAAGAAGTTTTACAGGGATGAGATTTTTTTTTCGGTTGGCGACTATTTTTTTTTCATCAATAGTTATTTTATTTTTAATATTTGCACTCTATTTAACTTTACCAAGTGTTTTGATGGGAGTTGAACATGAAATGTTATTATTAATATGTTGTTTTATAGGTTTTTTTTCTGTTTATTTTTCAATTCAGATGTTTTTGAGTGTTATTTTTGCTCCTGAAGATTGCCCAATACGATTAAATCGTAAAACGGGTAAGGTTTATATTTATGATCACTTTATTTTATATTTTGATTTATGGGAAATTTTTACTCGTTCCCCTTTTAGAACCAAAGAGATCAGCATTAAAGAGTTTAATTGGGCAGATATTCAAGGGTGTATGACCTCAGTATCGGTACCGACGGGCAGTGGCGGAATGGTTAGAAGCTATCGTCTAGAATGTGTGGTATGTGAGCCTAATACTACTAAAGTGATTGACCATTTTCTGTTGGCGACCGGTAGCAGTTTAGGTTATGAATGGATGTGGATAAATAGCTATATGGCGTTTTCTGATAAAAATTTAGATGCCGAATTTATGCCAGAAGAAGACTTTACTTGGCCAATCAAAGTCAATTGGCCAGAAGAAATCGACAAAAAATCCAAAGCTAGCTCGCTTGAAGAATATCAACAAATAGATGCCGAGTATAAAAAGTTAGGAAATAAATAATGCCATCAAAGTACCAACCGCAAGTGTCATGCTGGCGCGAAGATTTGCATAAAGGAATATATACAACACAATTACATTTAAGTAATAATAAAAAATTACGTTATGCTAATGATGATTATTGTGAATTTTCACGACGGTTCACAGGGATGAATCCTTTTCTTCGTATATTTATGGTTACTATTGTGTTACTTTGTAATTTAGTAACTATATGTGGGTTATCATGGATCATACCAAATACTATTATAGACACTGATGGCAACGCAATCGTTATACCTTGTTGTTTATTATTAATATTTTTAACTTATTTTCTTTTTCTAATGGCTTCGAATATTCTTTTTGCTCCTGAAGATTGCCCAATCCGTTTTAATCGTAAAACAGGTAAGGTTTATATTTATGATCATTGCCTTTTATATTTTGGCTCATTAAGAACGTTTACTTGCTCACCTTTAAAAGCAAAAGAAATTACAGTTAAAGAGTTTAATTGGGCAGATATTCAAGGGTGTATGACA
>NZ_LZGV01000046.1:0-576 GCF_001690265.1 Gilliamella sp. HK2 | reverse complement strand
AAAATATGGCGGTATGGAAACTTCAGACATCAAACGTCTAAAAGAACTCGAAGCGGAAAACCGCAAGCTTAAGCAGATGTTTGCCGAACTGAGCTTAAAATCCCAGCTTCAGGAAGAAATCATAAAAAAGCTTTAGTGCCCACAAAGGTACGTAAAACGTGGGCGCAGCAACTACAAAAAAATCATTCAGTCACTATTACGATGAATTGTGCCATTGTTGGCTTAAGCCGTTGTGCTTACTATTACCAACCTAAGTTTCAGGATGATTCGGTGATTGTTTCGGTGTTGAATGCTATCACAGACCGGCATTTACGCTGGGGCTTTCCTAAATGTTTTCATCGTATCAGAAAGCTCGGCTATCAATGGAATCATAAACGGATATATCGGGTGTATTGTGAATTAAAGCTTAATCTCAGGGTAAAGCGTAAAAAACGCATTCCTCCACGATGCCCGGAAAGGTTATTAGTCCCCAATAAACAAGGTGAATGTTGGTCAATGGATTTTATGAGTGACAGTAGTCGTAATCAACGTCGCTTTAGGACATTCAATGTCATCGATGACTTTAATCGTGAGGCG
>NZ_LZGV01000045.1:0-40870 GCF_001690265.1 Gilliamella sp. HK2 | reverse complement strand
TTATTATATTCTATGTTTTCAAATATTAATTTTTGTTCACTTGCAATTTTCTCATCTGGAACTTTTAAATTTTCTTTTAAAAAGTCTCGTAAGGTTTCATTTGTGCCTTTAGTTACTTTGCAAAGGATTGTAATATCATCAACTATAATTAAGTCATTTGGGTTGCCCGCCTCAATAATTGCAACTCTTGGCAAGAGGAAATTATTGAGTTCGGTAATGTAGGCAACCAAATATTTTGTTTTAGATAATTTGTAGTTGTGAGTTGTGAAATTCTTAAAATAAGCTTTTTTAGCTAAAGATATAAAAATATCAGTAGAGTTCATTTTTGCTTTACATACCATGGATTTAAAATCATCTAGTATCTCTACATAGCCCATACCTGTAACACCAAAGCATTTGCAATCAACAATCTTTTTTGTATCATCAGAGACAACATAAGAACTAAGTCCATCAGCACCAAGCATCACCGCCCTTTTGTCCGCGGCTAATACTACATATTCACCTAAATTTGCTGCTATTATCATGGTCATTGGTATGTTCTCATTCTATTCCTGTAATATTGAATCGTCTTATGAAAAAAGATTCATAACCATATAAGATGCCGCTGATTTAACAGTATCAAATGTTAATTCTAATCCTTTATCTTTTACTATTTTTTTAATTTTATTCCAATTAGTGTCGCTTCTAATATTATCTAAAAATTCATGCCCCGCTAATGTTAGCTCTTGTGCATAATATTCGTAACGCATATCATCACTACTAGCGTCAATAGCGTCGATTAATCTGGCATCACTTAGTAATTTTAAGTGATAACCAACGAATTCAGGATTGTAACCATCAATAGAAAAGGATGATATATGCATGTCAGAAGGAGCTTCTTCAATGGCAATCATTATTTTTCTGACTAATTCCCAATCTCTTTTCATATTTACTCCGAAATCCAACCTATTTTATTTATTAATTAGTTTATTAATTAACTTATTTTAAAACAACTGATTTTTCGCCAGTTATTTAACTTTATTTATTAATTTCAGGGCTTCACTTTCCATTATTTGAATATCATTAAAAATAGTCTCGTTTTCAGCTATATTGTTAACTTTCATAACCCATGGCAAACAATTGTAATCAAGCCCTGTAACGCCACCCATGCTTGTGCGCCACTGGGTGGACATTGACTTGAATAACTTAAAAGCATCTAAATTATCTTGCCATATTTCTACATACTCATCAGCGTAATCGTCTTCAGTTAGACCGAATGCCGCCAATTCATCTTTTGATGGCTCGGGGGTATATAGAGCAATGGCAAGTTCAATTAGTTTTTTTCGCGCTGACCTAACATTTCTTTATAGTATGTATCGGTTATCGCACGCCAAGCAGCAGGATAGTTATTTAATAAGATTTGCATGTTTTCTTGATTAAATTCTTCATCCAAGCTCCAGCCTTGAACTATTTTCATGACAAGATCGACGATTTGTTTATCTTTAACTTCATCTTCAAGTTTAGCGAGCTTATCTGCTGAGTAATGTTTAAAAGTGAGTTCGATTTGCCCGTCCTCTTGACCTGCTCGAGGAATTAAAACATTACATTTAAACGTTGGTTCTGCGACTAATTTAAATTTTGCCATTTAGTTATCCTTATTTATCTTTGTAAAATGTGATTGCGGGTGATTCGACTGTTGTATTGATTTTTACAGTTTCAATTTCGTTAATAGCTGTTTCAGGTGTTGGGTCAAATGACACACGTACAGCGTCATAGCGAGTTTCTTTTGCTTTCGGTACATACATTTTCATTGCTACCACATCGTTCGTCTGATCTAATTCCTGCAATAGCGGATAGATCGGCAAAGAGCTGTCATGAGCAATAGTAAAGCTTTTGCTTTTTGCTGATTTAATGGTTGGTAATTGTCGTTCTGTATCATCATCCAAAAATTGAATTTGAACAAATTGTTGTTCACCGCCCTCAGTAGCAACTTCTTTTACCTGTGGCAATCGTTCCCACGCTGTAATTTTGGTTAATGTTCCACTACCTTCATCAGCAGGAAATGCACTGACATTTGTCGTGTTAATATTGCCAAGAATGACTTCTAAATTATTAACTTTCGATACTTTCGCAACCGCATTATTTAATTTTGTCCAACCCGAAGTAATTAGAACCTCATCGCCAACCACAAGTCCGTGATTCGTTTTCAATGTAACGACCGCTTCTTTGGCGTTTGTAATAGTTTCAAATGCTAAAGCCTCACCTTTTGATTTTTGCACGTAAACACGTGCGCCGTTAGGTAATGCAAAACCCATAATTAAAACTCCTAATTTAATTAAATTAACGTATCAGCACGGTAATTCATGCTAATTGGTATGGTGTAAGTGGTTTTATCCGTGATAGCTGGATAAACGCTTGGTATTGAGTTGATGTAAAGTGAAAAATTATCTTTGGTTAACTCTGTATTGAGTTTGAAATGCCTAATAATCGCTTCTGATATCTGCTGAGAGTGTGATTTACCAGTGTTAATTGGAGCAACTACGCTAACTTGGTAAACTCCTTTGTAAATCCTTGAATTACCGCCCAAATCAAAGCTGGTTGTGATTGCTGGCAATACGTTGGATTTTAAGTAGATTTCGTCATTAGGTGTTGCTTCGATGTTTTCATAAATGATTGGTAAACCTAGCTGGTTGGCAATGATATCTAAATGCGATTCGAGCAATTCTGAAATTGTCGAAATCAATTATTAACCTCCTTTTGTGGCGTTTTCAAAATGAACTTGAGCATTTAGTGCGGCGACCCTGACAATACCGTTAGGCGCTTGTTTAGAGTGTCCAAACTCTAATCTCACACTGTAAGGTAGGTTGTTAGTAAAGTAGATTGACTGAACACCATTTGTATACCGCCCAATCTGCTCGATACCATCTTTTAACGTGTCCATTCCTGATGGATCAATTCTATCTAGTTCAACAGATGCAGGCACATTAAAGGTAACTTGCCAGTTACCACGAAAACGTCCACCGACATAGCCTTTGGGTGCATAACCTTGCCATAATTCAGACTGTCCTACCGGTGACATTCTGATAATGTCTTGCAAGATTTCGATACTAGCCTTTTTAACTACAAGCTCATTTTTTGCTTTCGCTTTATCTACAAACGCATTGATAGACGATAGAAAATTTTGGCTATTCGACATTTAAGCTTTCCTCAACTGTGCTTTGTAGCATATGAGAACATCAGCAGGTTTTACGGGATTAGGCTGTTTAATCAGATATTTTTCATCATCAACAGTTACAATATCATTAATTTTCAGCTCAATATTAGCGGCAAAAATCATTTGAATATCTCCAGACTGAATGACTGTTCCGTCAATTTCAATCTGGTTATAGTTAGTTTTTACGCCAATTGCTGTAAACGTTTGATTCCCAGTAATAACTTCCTTGCCGTTAACAATCGAAACTTTGCCTTTTCTTAACACGGAGTATTCAATTCCGTACTTTGACAGAAGCCTTAATGCCGTATTAGATGAACGTTCATAAAAGCTACCCATTACGACCTCTCAGCAATACAATTTATTGAGAATCCACTGCTAACAACCAATCCCCCCAGTATTGACATAACAGATGGATACCGAGGTTTAAATCCAGATTCATCAACTGCATAAGATACCGCAAGCGCACCAGCTAAAGATTCCGATTTTACTGGAGCTTCACGTACACTAGGTAATAAATCACCCGAAATAGCCTCAACAGCTAGCATGCATTGCGCGGTAACAACTTGAACGGGAATGATTCCGCTAGGTAAAAAATAGCTGTCAATGACCATATCTTTTCGAGGAAAAGGTAATGGCTGATCGGGCCGAGCTTTTTGTCCTGCCCAATTTAATCCATTCAAATAATCCATTGCTTTAATGAGTAACGGCTCTTTGTTTTCTGGTAATTGTATACCTCTTGCGTCAGCAAAATTCTCTAAATCATCAGCGCTAGCATAACTATTGAAAGAGTTGGAATTATGATCTGTAGTTATCATTCATCGCTCCAAAAAAGGGCGTAAAGCCCTTATTTTATTTATTACCTTTATTGCCTTTATTGCCGGCTTCTGGCGTCTCTAGACTATATCCAGCCGGCGCTAATTTAATTAAAACACCTGCGGTTGATTTGTTGCTATCAAAGTGTTTTTTCCAGTTAGCGCCGTTGCCAAGCTTGGTTAAGTCTGGGTTCGCGCCTTTTGATGTATCCCAACTATACCCGAGTAAATCAACATTAACTGCACCCTCGGCACGATAACCTATAGCCAAGTTCTCTTGGTCGTTGATGTCGTAAGAACGGAATCCCGGAGCTTGTGATTCAGTGATTTTTACAGCACTTGCAACTAAACCCAAAATTGCATCAACTGGCGCAGAATCAGTAACCAATACAGGTTTACCTAATGTGCCCGGTTGACCGCCATAGACGACAACGCCAGCTTCTTCGTATAGCTTGTTGTCCATTGCCTGATCTACAATGTCAAAATAGGTTGTAGAGTGCATGACAAATAACGCTACGCGATTGAATTTGTCACCGTATTTACGCAGTCCTTTAGTTAATGTTTTCTTCCCATCGGTCGCAATATCTGCGGTTACTGTCATGTCTGTGTTAGCACCAATAGCAGCCATTAGAGAATTGATGGCATATTTAACGTAGCCCTCTAATGTTGCATCTGCCACATCAACGCCGATCACCTCTGAAAATTCAGAAATATCACGCCCACGGCGTTTAAATGCTTCTTCTGTTGTTTCATAGGGTCCATATTTCCACGGTACTTTGACGCCCACAGCTTCGCCTGCGCCGATTTTTTTTCCTGTAATAGATTTGACGGAATTAACATCACGCGGATCAATAGAGCCGTTCACTTTATAGAACGCGCGTTTTCGGAAATCGCCTTCAATTAATTCATTATCAATCAAAATCGCCCCGTTTGATGCGGTATTGAACACATCAAGATTATCTTGGCGTCGTTCCAAAAAAGCAGTTTGTGCTAAATCATCATAAATAATTAAATCTGTATTTACTGTTGTTGCCATTATTTAACTTCCTCTTAATCTTTTGGTAATTTTAAATATGCTTGTTGACCATGCTTCTGGATGTAATTGTGTTTTTCCGTACTGGTCATTTTTGAACGGACTAGATTTGCGCCACCCGATTTGTGCCCTCCACTTCCTGTGCCTTCGGCTCGAGGAAATAAATGAGGAGCGTTATCTTTTAATGATTCCACCCACTCTTGAGGTGTTAATGGAGTTTTACCATCTTTTCCAAGTAGTGGTTCACCATCTTGTCCTACTGCGACAGCCTCGCCGTCATCACTTAAAATAAACATGCCTTTGGCACGTAAACTAATATCTTCTAATGCTTCTGGTAACGCTCCTGCTTTCAATGCCGCATTAGTCATTTTGTTGCTAAGCACAATACTGCTATACTTTTCGACTTTCTTTTGTGCGCTATCAGCTCGTTCTTGTTCAGCTTTTAACTTTTTATCAAACTCATTTCTAAATCGCTCAGTTCGCTTACTTAAAACTTCGTCGATCTTGCCCGCCGAAATCAGTTTTGCTTCTTCGTCATCAGAAAATCGCTGTAAAATCGTTCGTACAGCCTCAGGGTCAATCCCTTCAAACTGCTTAAGTTTTTCTGACAATACCTTTTGCTTACCTAGTAATTCGGTGTTTTTATTCTTTAAGCCTTGCGTGTTTTCGGCGACCGCTTTATCAATTAGGGCTTGCACTTCTGGGGTGATTGTTGCGCCGCCGCCAGCATCGCCGCCTTCTTGCGCTTCTGAATAAAACTTTCGGTTGATTTCTCTAAATAACATAATTTTTCCTTAGGACTTTGAATTTTGCTCTTAAAATAAAAAAGGCCGCGTATAGCGACCTTGTAGATGTTAATGAATATTTACTTATCTATTGTTTTGTTTAACTCATTGATTGTTAAAAGATGCCCATCACGAGTAAAGAATTTTTCTGGTGTAATCTCGCCACTTCTTAATAACCTAGCTCGTTCCACCCCCAATATCTGCTCCTGCCTTTTTTTTGATTGGCTCTTCAACCATTCGAGATATGAGGTTTTAGCAGGAATCTGCCCATCCATTGATGCTCTCGTGCCTGTTGGCGTTTCGTCAATATCAATTCCAAGTTCTCGATAGCTTTTCAGAATAAATGTTTCAACAGAACGACAACAAAAGTGAAGTCTGCCGGGACCATCGCCATACGGAATATCATGATCAATAGGTTTGTTGTCCAGTGAATAAACCTTTAAGTCGCGGATCATGCACATCGGAGTGGTGCTAGTATCTAGCGTAGATAACCATTGTTTTCCTTTTATCAAATCACTATTGGCTTGACCGAACTCATTACGAGATAGCGCAGCAGTATGAGATATAGCAGAATGAATTAATGATGATACGTTTCTCTTACTCGTTTCTAAAACGCCATCTTTATAATTGTTCTTTTTAGTACCTCTCACTCTCCTAATAATCTGTTCGGTGGTTTCACCTGTTGCATAACCAGTTCTAACGGCATTGGTAACACGTTTAAGCCTATCATCCTCAATATTGCTCACCCATTCACACAACAAACGCCCCTGAAAAGGCTTGGTTTTTACCGCTGTAAATAATTGATTTGGCGATATTTGCATAAGTGGATATTTAGCTAAAACATTATCTGGTAGCAATGATTCAAATAGTGAATATTGGTAATGACTGTCATGCTCACAAAATAAATTCAATTCACCAAATAAGTAATCAGAAAATGAATTTAATGATTTAACACTACTGAGCATTGATTCTAGCCGTGATATTTTAAATTCACTGGCTGTCATATCCTCTAATGCTACATAAAGCTGCGCTGTTAATTGTTTATCAACAATATTCAGCAATTTTAATGATTCTTTTATTAGGTTATTTTCATAACCAACAAGATTCACACGATGAAAAATGGCCTCATCACGAAGCCTTTTATTGATTGTCATAAATTACCTCATAGTTGAGGTTCAGCGTCTTTCAGCTCTTGCATTACATCATTAGGGTCAGCACTAGGATCAATTAGGTCTATTTTTTGCATTGCACGAACCATATCTTCGTCACGAATAGCACCAGATTGCCATGAACTTACAATCGATGTGATCATGCCTGAATCTGCCACTTTAGCTATAAACTCCTGATTAATAGAGTAAATCGCATCATCCGCCGCTAACCCTAAATAATGAGCACACCATTTAATAGCGATAGTGTAAGCCTCAGAGACATTTGAACAACAAATGCCAAGTACCGATGTCGATGCCGTTTGATCTCCGTTTGCTTGAGTTGCGGTTTTTACAGAGGAATTCTGCTCAATTAATCTCGCGCCAAGCGCAACCATGTAATCTCGCTTAGTGTCCATACCTTCCTTTGCAAGCGTGTTGGGCTGCGCTTGTGCATAAACAAAATTACCACCTTGAGGGAGCAACAAAGGAGCGCGAGAACCCAACTTAATACCATTCTTTTGCAAAAAATCGCGCCATTCCGTATCCAGTCCGCTTATTGCAGGCTGAACCTGACCGCAAAAGAACAAACTATCTTCATAATCAGCACTATTACGATAGTGTCCTAAATTGATTTCAATTAATGAAGATAAAGGGGAATCATCAATTGTTGGGTCGTTGTTTTGAGCGCCTACGAAAGTGAAAGGTATTTCTTCCCATTTCCCCTTCCCTGCTGGCGTTGGTTTGTACTCGGAACTTATCTCATATGGACCACTAGAGCTATCACTTTTTCGCCTCCACACTCGACAAATAAACGCGCTATCTTCTAGTGCTAATTCTCTGTATTGCGTGATGTCTTTAAAACCATACCCGTCGGGAATTTCTACAACCTCACGAAGAACAACAAGGACTAATTTATCTTTCCCATTAATTCGTTCAGTGCGCCAGTTGATGATGTCTTCAGCTTTATACGTCAATATCACGGTTTCATTAGAATCAGAATTATAATCAACATATAACCCATGTCTGCCGACCTCTAACACTGATTCGAGTGTTGACTGTGATTGTTGATAAATGCTGGTTCCTGCACCATCCGCGTTGATTTTGAGATAGTCTAATTTATCAGGCACGCTAACAACAGGATCTTTTCGAAAAGCCATACCGATTAATCCGATTTTGCTATGCCCAGTAATATTATAAAAAACGGCTCTGGACACATAATCTTGGTTGCGCTTTTTGTTTCGCTCACTTTTGTCAGTTGGATCTAAAAAAGGTAAATACTGATTACCTTTTGATTTTATTACTTCAGCGCCAGCACAAACATCTCGCATTTTTTCCCAGTTGATTGATGCCTGTTTGAACTCCGGCCGAATAAAGGTGATGTCATTATTCATTAGAATGTTGTTTCCATTTGAATTGTGAAGGCTGGTTTAACTATTGGGTAATCTTTCACTATGAAATACCCGGCAGCGTCATTTGGATGGTCGTTATCCGATGATTTATCAGGCTCTCCATTACTTGCCCAAGCCTGTTCTTCGAGGCATTCAACATACCGCTTACACTTGTTCGTATTTATTAAATACCGACGTTCACCATCAGCATTTAACAGCATGGCATTCATAGCATTTATCCGATCTTTAACTGGAGGATTTGACGCGTTCACAATTACCGTGAAGCCTGCCTCTCGAAGTTGAGCTATATCGGTTTTGCTCGCCTTAACCGTTTTTCTTGAATCACCTGACGCATCGGGATAAATATATATTTCACGGCTTTTAATGTAATTATTGCCGTTGTATTTCCAATATCGTTCTTTGATTGCATTAATGATTGCAGGCGTGTCATAGATATTGATCAGCTCATCAACAGCAATTGGGCGACCATCTCTCTTAATGTGAACAATTCCAACCATTTTGCCAACATTAAAATCCATGCCGATATATAACGTATCTTTATCCGTCATATCCTCATCTGAATGATTTAATTTGCGGTTAAATTGATGGTAAATAGTCCCTGTTTTCAGATTAACAAATTGCCCATTTATATAAGCATCAATAAGTTGAGCTGGATATGATTTTCTGAGCGAATCAACGTAATCACTCGGCAAGAACGGGTTAGACAAGGTTGATGCTTGAATCATCCTATAGCCATCCTCTGGGTTTTTCTTCCATTTCTCATAAACGAAATTAAACCCCTCAGGCGTAGTGTATGCACTAACTCTATTAAATGGATTAGACAACCCTTTAGGCTTCTGTCTATTACGCGCAATGATTTTAACCCAAGCTTCTTGGGCTTTTAGTTTTTTAAGGGTGTCAATTTCGTCAACATGTGCCCTGTATGATTCATAACCGATGATTCTAGCTGGATTATCTAACGTTCTTAAAACAAAATCACCAATACCACCAGATGATGTATAGATTATATTTTCAGACTTGTTGTATTTATACCTAATACCGTATTCATTAAGTTTATCCTCCATTCGAGGAGCCAATATTAACCTAATCAGATCATAGGTTGGCTCGTACAACGCTATCAAAGCATCACTAGAACTTCTCGCATCTCGAAAAGCCGAGATTGCAAGAGTTTCCGTTTTGCCAGTACCAAAACCACCAACAAAAGCAGGATACTTACAGCTAAGATTAAAAAACTCAGCTTGCGGCTCAGTCATTGTGATTTGTATTTTTCGACCTGACAATGACAACCTCCATTTCAGTGATTGGCTCATCCTTAGATACGTTTATGATCGCGTCCGAAAGCTCTTTATTTTCAAGCTGTTTTCTCTCAACATCTAACGACATTTGCACAAGTGATGCCCGTCTAATTTCGAGTGATTCGATTCTTGCAGTCAATCTATCAATGATTGATACATAATCTCGACGCTTGAACTGCTTCACCCTAACAATTTCATCGTTATCAGGAAATCCACTAATAATCGCCGGTGATTCAGAATAAGAATCAAGCTCAAGCTGTTCTATTTGTTCCTGCTGTTCAGCTTCGGCTTTTAACGCTCTCATTAACCGAATTTTAGTTAATCTAAGCTCATCATCAAGCGAGCCTAGCTCAAGCTCTGCCGATATTTGTCTTTCTTCTGCTGTGAAGAATTGAGAATAAATACCACCAGCCTTTAAGTTGTTTTTATTACCCTTTGGGGCGCCAGTTGATTTACCGCCATGCATTCGACACCTGCCGTTTGTCATAGCTTTAGATTTACACGGGCTACCACTACGGGTTTTTGCCCCGCACAAGTGAGCCATTTATAACCTCTAAAATTGATTGCATGGGGTTGAATTTAAAAAAGCCATTAGAAATGAGTTTTAGTCACACAGGGAACCAGTCAAGAGAGGTAACCATGACAACCATCTGGTGCCCTCTAAAACTCATTCCTAAGTGGCTCTTATTGTTAATTGCCGTGTGATGGCAAATTTCAGACATAAAAAAACCGCAATTAAGCGGTTTGATTGAGAATATATTCTATTATTTTTTCATGTTCTTTCTAATAAACTCTGCTGTTATAATTCCCGCTGCTACTTTTACTAGACTGGTTGTTGAGTCAAAAATATCTTTACCGCATTTAGGACAAAGTTCATCATCATAAAAATCCCCTCCAACAGTATAATTATGACAACCAGGCCATCGACAAACATAAATAACCTCATGACAAGAAGGGCATTCGCATTTATCCCTTCTTAATATATTTTCCTCAATAACTATTGCTGAAACACGATTTCCACAATAAGGACAATTTCCCATTGCTTTCGTCTTAGTCTTATTTTCTAGTTCCATAATTTAACTCCTCACTGAATAGATTTGTTAAATTATATTTTATTTCCACAAAAAGTTAAGGGGTTTATATTTCTTATTACTAACCTCCATTATTGCTTTTTTATCCGCATTGCACTGCCTAAGCTCGTTTAATAACTCAGTGTACAAAACAGGGCACTGTCCCCACGTGATTCGTTTATCAATATGAGGCTCGTTATTTGGCTGTGTTAGTGATGCAGGGATATTGCATTGATAAACGTACTTAGTTTTTACCGTTCCGCATCCAATTAATAACGCTGTCAGGCATATACTCATTAGCACATTGATTATTTTTAAGCGCATCTTTCATTTGCTCTTGAAGTTGTTTAATTGACATAGCGTCTTGAGCTTTTTCTTGCTCTCGTTGCGCTATAATTTGATTGTTTTTAGCAATATCCTGGGTCAACTGTTCGATTTTTCCGAACAGTTCAGCTTTATCTTTTTGTAGCTGTTTCTTCTCTTGATAATTGTTGTAACCGAAATATATAGTAAAGATAAACGCAACAATGATTAATGCTATGCTTACTATATTCACTTTAGACAATTTGAACATGATGAATCACTCAACAATAACGATACAAATAAAAACCAACCCCAGCCGTTGACATCATTAACAGCCATTATTGAAGCAATGATGAAGCATAAGATAGACATAACGCTTTCTCCTTTTCTCGTCTGATTACTAAGCCATTCAGTACTTTACCCCCTGCTTTAATCCACCTTGGGAATTCATTACAAGCTGCTTTATAATCACCGTTGTTCAAATGTTTATACATTGTTGATTTCCGCATGTTTGAACAACCGCAATTAAACGTAATCGAAGTAACAGCGTCAAAAACGGGTTGAGGCAAATGAAAACCATTAGCGTAGCGATTGACACACCGCTCCGCAGTTTTGATATCACCAACCCAACGCTCCGCTATTTCCTCGTCTGAATAAACCTTCTGCTGAATATTACCCGTTGAGCCGATACCTACTGTTAACACATTAGCAGGACAATAATATGGCTCTCTTGCGCATGATTCAGCGTTACCTATTATTTCAAGTCCCGCTTTGCTCGTTCTGATTTCATCTGAATAATTAGCAATAACAATACCGATGATTACTGAAACACTACAAATCGCACTCGTCGCTATTTTTGTTGTGTTTTTCATAGTATTGTTCTCTCAAGTTTTTTTTATGATAAAAGTCTCGGCGTTTATATACCCAGTTAATAATAAACGTCGCTATTGATAAGATAATACCTACAATAATGGCAATATCATTTAAGCTAAGTGCGCCTAAAAGCGTGCATATAGCGCCCCAGAAATAAGATATCGGTGATGAGTATCTTTCCATTTTAAATATCTTCATATGAGTTAATAAAGTGACAGCGTACTAGCTAAATGTTAGTTATGTGTGTGTCTAGCATTGCTGTCGATTCGATGTTGAGTGAATTACTCAAAATTTGGACATAAAAAAGCCCCCAATTGGGAGCTTTACATGAATCTGGTGTTTCGAAGTGCTAATTTTTTGATATAAGTAAAGAGTGAAGTCTTTTTATGATCATTAAAATGGTTAATAATAAATTTATAGTAACAAAAATTATTGCTGGTAAAAAAAACAAACGACTTATACTTAGTTCTGTTTCGATATAAGGAATGGTTAATACAAACTCACAACTCATTGAATAAAAAAAACATAATACTATTAAAAATAATGATAAAACCATAGAGTAACTGATATTAAAATATAAATCTTGAAGCAATCTAGATTTCAGCTTTAACATTAGATCGTTTTCATTTTTATCACCATTTAATTTCTCAGTAACTTTACCCGCTTGATCATAAACTAAGACAAGTACACTCAACAACAATGCTGTAAATATCGAACCAAAATTAACAAGCAACGAAATAATATCATTACTTAAATTTACCCCCCAAAAACTACACAAGATAGCAATTACCGCTGGTAGAATAAAAAAAGTTACAATATCACTATAACTTAGTCTTTGTGTACTAGCATCATAAAGTGTCTTTATATGTCCTTTAATTAAAGAGCATATATTTATTTTAGCATTCATAATTCATCAACCTATAGATAATCCTGGATACATACGTTGAGCATACTCTTTTACAATTTCTTCACTCCATTTTTGCATAGAGCTAAATACAGGAACGCCATTAGTCATTACAACAGTATCGTCTAGTTCAATTTCGCACAAAACATTCGTTGCTTTCTCGCCAATTCTAAATGTCCTTTTTTTACCATCCAATTCAACGACACTTTTTATTACAGCTGATGTTTCGAAAAGTACTTCGATCGCTTCTAACTTATCACCTTTACCGATGAAATCTCTCAACCGCCCCAAAGATTTATTTTTTTGCGGCTTAATAACCAACTCTTGTTCCTGATGTCCCAACAACGTTAATTGGTCTGTAATATCTTTGCAACCATTAAATTTAGTACATCTAATCTCGGTCATTCTTGCATCCAACCAAGAATTAAGGGCTTTATCATATGATAAAGTATTCATTTGCAACTTCTGTTTAGTTTTACTAGAAAAATACTTTGAAAATAAGGAATAAAATAAAGTTTTCACCCCAGAGCTTCTATAATTAGAAGTTAAAACAATTGCTTCATCAAAGCCAACTGGTATGAAAAAATGCATATAATACTTAATCATTTCAGCATTATTTTCAGCTTTTCGGAAATTGACAAGCCCAGTATCTATATCGATAATATCAGTTTTTATACCATAAGTTCCAACAACAAACCAAACACTTATTGTTCTACTGCCTTGATCAATGAATACGTTTTCAAATCGATAGACTTGTTTTGTATTGTCATTAATCTCATACGATGCATATTTTTTAATAAAATCATCTAAAAGTGTAAATAAATCATACCCCGCAATATCGTCAAGCCGAGAATAGTGGCGCCCTTGAGGTCCCATAATGTTTTTATTATAGCTACGAAATAGATATGGAGAAATTGAGTACATTATTCATACTTATCGTCATTAATAATGTTAAAAGTATAATTCATTTTTAACATATTTCATATATTGAATTTTAAATGAATAATGTTGACTTTTACTGTAGGTTAACCTATAATTATAACCATCAACACGACGTTGATAAAGCAAACCCTCAGCTTTCGATGAGGGCTTAAGGAGAAGAAAAAATGAAATTTTTAATCATATTTCTTCTACTACTTGTAAGTTTTCCGGCTTTTTAAGTAGTATCAAAGGTGGGGCGAAAGCCCTACCGATGTCCTTAAATATATCAATTGACATTTAATAAATCAAGGTAATTTTATGGCAAAATCAATAACAGAAATTCAAGCAAAAAGTGACCAAAAACGAGGAGTTAAAGTAAAAGGCTTTAAACTACACGTTGATGATATCGCATTAATTGAACAAGCAAGTAAAAACCTAGATGTATCACAAGCTCAACTTATTGTTGATGCTGTGAAATTTTACCTTGATAATAAAAAGCCTCTTAATTGAGGCTTTCTTTTAAGTATCTTTATTTGAATGCGTGCTACCGCACTATTTGCATATATTGTTATACGGATATCCGGACAAATCAAGACTTTTTAACAGATCGCCTTAAAATCCGCAATTTTTTTCATACTATCGACCTTTAAAATAGTCTATAACGCGCCCACGGATGAAAAATTCAGCCTCTGATAACATCGCCGTAATTTTATCGGTTCTACAATTTAATAATCTGGCAATGCTCGAACACGATTTTTCATGTATATATATTGATTTTATTAAGCTATGACGTTCGGGGCTATCATTAAATAGCTCAGTCATCGCTTTTTCTACTACATCAACCTCATCATCCAGCAAATATTGCCGATTAGCTATCGGTACGTTGTATATGGTCGGGCGACTAGCATTCGGTAGCCCACTAGCAACAACCGAATTAGACCACATTTTTAATAAAATTTTTGTTTCAATCATATCTCCCCTCTTTACTACATGGTAATTCAATTCGGTTCATTGTCTTTCTCCACAATTCAACGAGTTTGACTCCGGCTGAAAATTTCGGTTCATTTACACACTTCCAGTTAGCGATTGTCCTTTCACTAACTTTAAGATCTTTCGCTAACCTTGACATAGATATTTTATTCCGTTGTAAATCGCTGATGATGATAAACCAATCGATCTTTTTCATCTTTCACCTCCCATTTGCAAAAATTCGCAAATTGAACTTTTTATACTTAAATTTTAAAGAAGGGTAACTAACGCTTAAAGTTTATTGAATAAGGCTTTGTGTTGTTTTTTTAGATGCGTTTGTTACTCTTGTTACCGAACTTTTCCTATATATACCTGAACTTTATGACGCTATACAGTAGTTTATACAGTAGTTTTTTATATTGTCCTTTCTAGCAGTCCGCTTTATATATAAGGGTAACAAAGGTAACAAGGGTAACAATGTTGATTTATAAAAAATTTTTTGTTACCTTTATCTTAAAAATGTTACCTTTGTTACTCTTCTTCTCTAACGAATGCTTTGAAAAGTTTTTCTTTATCCCTATACCTCCAACTTTCAAAATTTTGCAAGTTGAACATTCCACCTATAAAACCGTGTTTGTTTGGGTTACTACAGATCTTTTTTACGTACATGTGTAGTAACTATTTTTGCCTTGTGCTATAAGGGTTTTTGTTTGCTTTTTTTAGCACTTACTACACTTACTACACATCTTGTCCTTATATATACTTGAACTCTATGACACTATACAGTGGTTCATACAGTGACCTGTATTTCTAGACGTCCACTTTAAAACTAAGTGTAGTAAGTGTAGTAAGTGTAGTAACCCTTTTCCTACAAGGCTTCTTTTACTACACTTCCCTTTTTTAAGTGTAGTTTTTCGCTTTTACTAGTGTAGTTTTATACCCTAATAAAAAACCTTAAACTTTTAACTTGCAAAATTTTGCAAGTTGGTTATATAACCCTACAACCCACAAAAATCGGTTATAAACGGTTAAAACCTAAAAGTTCGGTTACACACGCCGAGGCTTTATGCCGTAAGGCTTTCTTATACCTTTTTATTAAATTTGTAACCGTTGTAACCCTTCTTTTCCTATATAAGCCTGAACTCTATGACACTATACAGTGGTTTATACAGTGACCTGTATTTCTAGACGTCCACTTTAAAACTAAGTGTAGAAAGTGTAGACAGTGTAGAAAACCTTTACCAAAAAGGCTTTTCCGTCTACACTTCCCAACTGTTAAAGTGTAGACGTCTACGCTTTAATAAAAACCCTTAAACTTTTACCGTCAATTTTTCTTACCGTTTTTTCAAACCCCAAACTTTGTAACGTTTTACTGATCCGTAGCTCCTCACGACGACCTATATTTTTGGGGTCAAGCCTATCGCCCAGCGTAAAACTTCGCTAGATGTTAAATATTTTTTATCTATCGGCTTTTCGCCTGTTGTAATATCCGGCTCATTTAGCCATCGGCTAACCGTTTCTTGCCAAGCGTCTTTAATCATGTATTGTTCATGTTCGCTTGTCGCTAATCGCTCCGCCGCCGTGAACTGGATACCGCTGTCCGCAAACATCTGCTTGGCTTCTGCCCACAGTTGGTCACGATTAGCTTTAATACCTTCCACATTCGCCATGCCGACTTTAACAGGTAAAAAACGACGGTTACCCGTATCGTCTGATAAAAATTCATCTTGATTTGTGGTACCGATAAAGACGAGTCGTCTTGGAAATTGTGTAGCAAATTCCCTATATTTGGGGATCCAGTTTTCATGGGTTCGGGTGATAAAGGCCTTAATACTTTCAAGCTCTTTAGTATGTAGCCCACGTAACTCCCCTATTTCGCCAACTAGTCGCCCCCGCATTTTTCTTGCCAAGTCGTCATCTTTTTCAGCAAACGACACTTCACAAAAATAATCAGGGCTAGGTGATATCGCAGCAACACCTGTGGATTTACCGCAACCCTGCTCACCGACTAAGATGGGTACCATATCCGCCTTTATTCCTGGTTGTAAAACACGGCCTGCTAGCGCTGTCCATAGATAAAGCGAAACAGCCTCCGTATATTCGTTTGCTTCAGCATTAAAATAGTCTGATAAAAATGTTTTGATTCGAGGCACGCCGTCCCATTTTACGCGTGATAACCATTCTGTGGCCGAGTCAAACGGATTTTCATCCGCAACTAATAAAACAACATCACGTATCAACTCACGCCCGATCGGCTTAAAGCCCCCTTTTTCTAGACCAATTCGTAAGCGTGAGTAATCCGCATCGGTAAAAGTTTGCCACTGATCGCTATTAACATGGGTAAACATAAGCTCATCGCGGAACTGATCAAACTTAATATTAATCTGACAAACATCAGGACGCTGAACAGCAAGGTACACATTGTTAATGGTTGCCTCAATTTTTCCGCTTTTATCGCGCTTAAAGACAGGTAAAAGGTCTTCGCCATCATGGATAGGGATAACATCGAAATCTTGCGAGCGATAACCGATAGCATCTAGAAAATCGCTATCCTCTTTATCCGAACAATGCGCATGTAGGCATCTAAAATGCCCCTGATCAAAGCCACCTGTCCCCGCAGGAAAATAGGCAGTTGCGGTTTCGCTTGATTCAGTAGTATGGTTTTCAGCAAACGGGCATGTAATATAACGCTCACCAGACTTGCCAAAACCTAAAACATTCCAATTTTTATCTAAATATTGCGTAATACCGTCTGACTTAACACCTTGATTTTTTGATATGTCCCTAATTTTATTGGCACGAGTACTAACCATGTTCCCGCCGAAGGCTTCAGACAGTGAATCCCACAACGTGTTAAATTGTTCTGGCGTTAACGTAGGCACCGTCCACGGCAAACCCCCACGCCATTGATAGCGTTCGCCGCTTGGGTGGGTGCCAACCGCGATAAATTGTTGCCCGTTAGCCAAAAATTCGATGATATTACTATCGTCAAGCTTAATAATTTGTTTAGTAAAATCGCCGGGCATAGCAAACATAAATAAAAATTTACTGCTATTAGCTCGAAAGCGGCATGGCAACGCCTCGGGTATATTATTTTCTATATACGCTTTTATGCTTTCCGCTAAATCTGGGTCGGATACGTCGACATCAATAGCGCGAACGTTACGTGTTTGTATGCAAATGCCGTAATCGCTATTTTTAGCCCAATTTTCGATTTGTGCTGATGTAGATATATAGTTTGTCCAATTAGGGAAACCAACAGCCCTACCTTTTCTATTGTACTGTGACGGTGTTTTGCCTAGCGTTTTTAATGTGCTGTGTTCTGATATAACTGCATTAGGGTTTGATACGACGGGCAATAAATCCTCCGTCAAACCTAGCGCTAAATCAAAATGTAACCAGTCCTCGGGTGTTGATCCAAATATTGTTTCCATATTAGATATTCTCGTCGTCAAATTGTTTAACGGTATCTAGAAACGATTGCAAAGCCGCAACCGTTTGCCATCGGGGATTGATATGCTCTCCTTTTAAAATCCTACAAACCGTTGATGGGGGTACTTGAGTGTGTTCTGAAATCTCACGTTGAGAGAAACCCATTTTAATTAATTCTTCGATTATTTCTTGTGGTTTTTTCATTTCGTATTTGCCATTAACTTAATTTCGTATTTGCAATATTAATACCGAATAACGAGAATATCAACTCTGATTTTTGAAATACTACGTTTTTTTATTTTTATAGAAGTAGTGATAACATTTGGCTATTAGATAATAAAGGGAGTAAATATGCAGGCTTGGAGTAATTTATTAAAAACAGAAATGTACAAACGAGATATAAATCAATTAGAGCTTAGCTTATTAATAAAAAAACCTACCAGTACGGTATCTCACTGGATATCGGGGTCGAGGATCCCCCCAGCAGCAGAAATGGTTGAAGTTCTAAGGCTTCTTAATATCAAAGAGTTAACAATAACCGCTACAGGCGAACTTAAAACGGGGGCAACGCCTATTCTAGAAGAAAAAGGGTATACGGTAGAGGTATTAAACGTGTCTGTTAGCGCGGGAACAGGCGTTTTAATAGATACGGGATCCGTTGATGCTGTAAGGTCTATAGAGTACAGCAACGAAAAAGCCCATCAAATTTTTGGAAACGTACCTGCAAATAATGTAAAAATATTGACGGTTAAAGGTGACAGCATGGCGAATACATTGGAAGCTGGCGATCTTGTTTTTGTCGATATATCAAAAAACTACTATGATGGTGATGGTATTTATGTTTTCGTTTACGGAGAAAACTTATTTGTAAAACGTTTACAAAGGGTAAAAGATAGGCTACGAGTAATTTCCGACAATAAACACTATGAAGTATGGGAAATATTGAGCGAGGAAATGGATCAATTATTTATTCAAGGAAAAGTTTTATTAAGTCAAACGCACAAATTAAATGTATTTGGTTGATTAAAAAACATACAAAATATTAATGTAATAACATCCCCCACTAACCCACTAACCCACTAACCCGCGGCTAAAGGCGGGTTTATTTTTTTTTCATCTCCCTAACAAAAAGAACAAAAAATAAGCAACCAATTTGCAAATTGGAAAATTAATTTGCATAAATAAATTCGTTAATGTAAATTATATTCATTGCATAAACGGAATTAAATCCCGTTTTTACAAAGTGAATAGTCGAACGGCGCGACTCTAAGCCTGCGTCGGGTGCTTGGCGGGTTCAGGATGAACGGCAATAAGACACGATAAATAAAAAGAATTCATATAAAAGCCATTCATCGAGTGACTTTAATTATGAATTTTTCTTAAAAAGGAAATAAAACATGATCGATTTAAACGCTAAAAAATTAAAACGGGCGCAGGCTACACGTAATCGTCACGTAAGTTGGGAACCCCAACCACAAACCACGTGGGTCTCCGCCCTTCTTACTACACTTTGCGCAACCCTTATTGTTTTATATTTATCATCGGGAGTATAAGAAATGTCACTAGAACAAGCAATCACTGAAAACACCGCAACCATGCGTGAGCTGATAGCCGCTATGAAGTTTGCAAATTTTGGGAAACTAACAAAGGATGCGGGGCAAGAACCACAAAAAATGGGACAGACAACCGAAGATACAGGACAAATCACCGCTAATCTGGGACAAGAAAAAACTGAAAACGCCCGTCCATTAAATGAACCGGAACCAACCCCAACAGAGCCACAGCCGGAAAAAGCACCCGATAAACAAGAGGCTATTCGTTGCTTGATGGATTTAGCTAAAAAAGAACGAACACGTGCAGTAGCAGTACTTGCTCAATTTAGAGTTGGTAAAGCAAGCGAGCTAAAAGAAGACCAGATATCCGATTTTATCGCCGCAGTTAACGCTCAGCTTGATAAGCTAGAAGGTAAATAACATGACAGAACATGCGCTAATATCCCCCTCTGGCGCGGAGCGGTGGTTTAACTGCCCTGCGTCTTTATGGCTTAGTAAAGATGAGCCTGAGCAATCATCGGAGTATGCAAAGGAAGGCACCACCGCGCACGCACTAGCTGAATACTGTTTTAAATTCAAGAAAAAAGCAAATTGCTTGCTAGGGATGAAAACCGTAGTAAACGACATCTATGTCGATGACGAAATGGCGGAAGCTATCCAACACTACGTTGATACGGTAAACGGTATTAAAGCGTCTATGTCTAATGTTTTAGCTTTTGATGTTGAACAAAAGCTAGATTTTAGCGAGCTGTTGGATCTAAGTACCAACATTAATACCGTGAATACAGATTATGAACCTGAAAAATCGTTCGGTACCGCCGATGTAGTTTTACTCGGAGACGGTGAGCTGCAAGTACACGATCTAAAGTACGGTAAGGGCGTAAGGGTTAGTGCTGAAAACAACAAACAGCTACTAATTTACGCCCTAGCCGCATATTACTACTACAGCCTAGGCTGCGAAATTAGTAAAGTTTCGGTACACATACATCAACCCCGATTAAACCATTACTCAGAATTTAGTTTGTCCCCCGACGAGCTTTTAGAGTTTGGCAAGCAATTAAAAGAAAAAGCAGGCATTGCATACAACATTTATCTAAATGGCCCCCAAAGTGCCGATGATTTCTGCGCTGGCGAATCACAATGCCGATTCTGTAAAGCAGCAGGTAAATGCGATACGCTAGCGCAAACCGTTGCAAAAACAATAGAAGCGGATTTTGAAAACTTAGAAGAATTAGATATCGAAAACGTCAGCAAGCTAGAAAACTCAGTATTAGCAACTAAGTTTAACGCGATTGACTTAATCAAGTCTTGGATCAAAGCCGTAGAAACCCGAGTACAAGCTGAGCTACAACAAGGCAATTCCGTACCGGGATTTAAGCTAGTTATGGGTAGGCAAGGTAACAGAGCGTGGGCTAATGAAAACGATGCGGAAAATACATTAAAAAGCTTTCGCTTAAAACAAGATGAGATGTACACACGTAAGCTTATCAGCCCAACGCAAGCACTTAAAGTTTTGAAAGGTTCAGATAAACGAATCGCTAAACTTGAAGAACTCATAACCCGCCCAGATGGCAAACCCACAGTAGTACCCGAATCAGACAAACGCCCCGCTATCTCTCCAGCGGACGACTTTACAGACCTAACACAAGAGGATAATTAATAATGAAAGTAAAATTAGAAAAAGTACGATTAGCATTCCCTAAGCTGTTTAAAGCAGAACAAGTAAACGGGGAAGGCGAACCACAATTCAGCGCAACGTTTATTTTTCCGAAAGATCACCCTAACGTAAAAGATATTGAAAATGCCATTTTGCAAGTAGCTAAAGAAAAATGGGCAGATAAAGCCGATGCGATATTGAAAAAAGTCAAAGCGGAATTAAAAACTTGCCTAAAAGACGGTGATTTAAAAGCCGACCTCGAAGGTTTTGCCGGCAACTATTTTCTAAGTGCTAGCAATAAAACCCGACCTTATGTGATTAACCGGGACAAAACGCAACTTAATCCCGACGACGGGGTAATGTATGCAGGCTGTTACGTTTACGCAGTTATCGACATATGGGCAATGGATAACAAATTTGGCAAACGTATTTGCGCCTCGTTATCTGGGGTTCAATTTTTTAAAGATGGGGACGCGTTCACTGGCGGTGGGGTTGCATCCGATGATGACTTTGATGACCTATCCGTCGATAACGAAGAAGAGTTTAGCGTTTAGAGCGGAACAAAGCGCATTCATAGAGTGCGCTTGATTGTGTACTGTTGACATTGACTTTCAATACTATATTGCGTTATATTCATTGTTGAGGCTTAAGAACCTTAACAAGACGGATATATCGCCCCGTTAGTGTGATTTTTTTTTTTTTTTTTTTGTACCTAATTTTGACTATGGTCGAGAGGGCGACGAATACAACACCAGAAATGGGAATAAGTCCGGCCGTTCTTGTCGGTTTCTTAACCTCTTGACCTCCACACTCGTGGGTAACTTAAGAAATTACAAGAGGTACAAAAATGTCTAACCAATTAATATTTAATAATGCGCCAGTTCAATCAATTAATCGCAACAACCAAATTTGGATCACATCAAGCGAACTAGCTAAATTACTTCAATATAAAAGCGCCGATTCAATAACAAAAATATATAACCGAAATAAAAGCGAATTTACACCCAAAATGACCGAGAAGGTCAAATTGACCGCCCCGAATAACCTTATACAAACCGTAAGGATTTTCTCATTGCGAGGAGCGCATTTAATCGCTATGTTTGCACGTACCCCCGTTGCAGAAGCGTTTCGTACGTGGGTGTTAGATATTCTCGATAAAGAAGTGAGTGAAACAACCCCTATTGTTGTGAAACCAAACCGCGAGATTTTACCAAAAGGTATATATCATTGTAGAAGCAAATACAATCCATACCGAGCTTGTGTTTGGAACGGTAACGATATGATACATGTCGGCGTATTCTCGACAATTGCAGAAGCGGTAGACGCACAGAAAAAATTCACAACAACCGGCGAAATAAAACAAATTCAAAAAACACGAGCATCTAAAACCAAAGCAAAACCGCTTTCCGTACCAGATACTTTTACTAAAGAAGATATTTTTGCGCACATTAGTATGTTTTTAGAAACGGCACAGCTACTTGGTTTCTACCCCCACGGCAAATCGCTGTCACTTGATTTAATAGAATTCGTTCAAGAAGAAGCATTAAGACAAAGCCACTAAGATCCGTCAGAAAAGGCATTGATTTTATTAAATTTTTTCTAGCAATTTTGAGGGTAAAAATCTACAACCTTTTTTTAATTGCGTTTTTAATCCATTGAAAAATAAAGATTAATTTTAGCAACATAAAAAAGGGTTATCTTCAGAAAAATGGTTAAAATATAATTAAAACAAAATACTATGTTTGATATAATCTAGTTCACCGCCGAATAGGCGGCTCCCCCCTTTTTTTAACAAACCGCTTCGGCGGTTTTTTTTATGCATAAAACCCCATAATTAAGGAGCAATGTAATGCCCCACATCCTTTACCTAGATACCGAAACATACAACGAACAGCCGATTAGTAAAGGTGTCTATGCGTACGCTGAAACCGTAGAAATTATGCTATTTCAGTATGCGTTTAACGATGGTCCTGTTTACGTTGTAGATTTAGCAAACGGAGGAAAGTTACCCCAAGAGGTGATCAACCTGCTACTAAATCCCGAGGTACTGCTATTTGCCCAAAATTCAATGTTCGATAGAACCGTATTAACTCGCGGTAACTTATTAAAAGATAGACCTGATATTATTGACGCAATCAGTAAGCCTGAACGTTGGCGGGATAGTATGGTTATAGCCTACGCCCATAGCCTAAAAGGTGGGCTAGATGATTTGTGCGAGATATTTAAACTGGAAACAGACAAGGCAAAAGATAAAGAAGGTAAAGCCCTCGTACAACTGTTTTGTAAACCCCGTCCGAAAACTAGCAAAATCCGCAGAGCAACTAGCAAAACCCATCCCGAAGAATGGGAAAAATTTAAACACTATGCCAAACAAGATATCGTTTCAATGCGGGAAGTGGTTAAAAAAATGCCTAACTGGAATATGCAGGACGGTAGCGCAGAATTAGAGTTTTGGCATTTAGATCAGCGCATTAACGACCGAGGCGTGTGTATCGATGTTGATCTAGCCACAAAAGCCGTTGAGTGCATTAATTCAGAACAACAACGGTTAGCCGATGAAACCCACGAAATGACCCACGGCGAAGTGCAAACTGCAACACAACGCGATGCAATGTTAAAGCATATTGCTAGCGCATATGGCATAACGTTAAATGATTTAACTGCCTCTACAATTGAACGGCGATTAAGCGATCCCGATTTACCGGACGGGCTAAAAGGATTACTAGCCGTTAGACAGCAAGCAAGTACAACAAGCACAAGCAAATACAAAGCATTACTAAATCGTGTTAATAGCGATGGACGTTTACGCGGTACGTTGCAATTTATGGGGGCACCGCGCACAGGACGATGGGCTGGTCGGGGGTTTCAACCCCAAAATCTAACGCGCCCTACTATGGCGGATTGGGAAATTGAAATCGGTATCGATGCAATTAAATCAGGCAACGCCGACCTGCTAACCGATAATATTATGAAGTTAACAAGTAACACATTACGGGGGTGCATTTGCGCACCGGAAGGTAAAAAGTTGGTGGTTTCGGATTTATCAAATATTGAAGGTCGGGTACTGGCATGGCTTGCATGTGAAAGTTGGAAGATAAAAGCCTTCAGCGATTACGATAACGGCGACGGTCACGATCTCTACAAATTATCGTACGCCAAATCGTTTGGTGTTACACCAGAAAGCGTCACAAAAGACCAACGTCAAATAGGTAAAGTCCAAGAATTGGCGTTAGGTTATGAGGGCGGTGTTGGCGCATTTATCACATTTAGTACAGCATACGGTATAGATCTTGACGCAATGGCGGATCTAGCCGTTGCTAGTATAGATGAACGAATTGTGTACGAAGCCAAAAGCGCGTATGAATGGGCTGAAAAAAATAAACGCACCTACGGGCTGTCAGCTAAAGCTTACATAGTTTGCGATGCCTTTAAACGTTCTTGGCGAGAAGCCCACCCCAATATAGCTAATTTTTGGAAAGAGCTAGATTATCAAGTGCGTTCCGTAATTACTGGTGCAATTAGTAACGCACATATAAACAACAAACTAGTTATCGATAAAGTCGGTGCATGGCTACGCATCCAACTACCATCAGGGAGATACCTATGTTACCCCGGTGCGCGTATCGACGAAAACGGAAAAATCAGCTACATGGGATTGAATACCTATTCGCGTAAATGGGAACGTATTAACACCTACGGCGGAAAGATTACTGAAAATATAACACAAGCCGTTGCGAGGGATGTGATGGCGTGGTCGATGCCGTGCATTGACGAAATAGGTTTTAACATCGTACTAACAGTGCACGATGAAATCATTACAGAAGCACCCGATGTACCCGAATTCTCTCATGACTATCTTAGTCAAATGTTATCAACACCGCCCTGCTGGGCAAAGGATCTACCTCTTGCCGCTGCGGGTTTTGAATCTTACCGATACAAGAAGGATTAACAAAATGACCAGACTAAACAAAGATATTAAAGCTAAAATTTTACAAAATGCACTAAACGCAGCTCCGGTAACAAAACGGTTAGAAGAGCTAGAGGCGATGAAATATCAATTAACCGTTGACATTTACGACAGTGTAACTGAAGGGCATAACATAGCCGAATACGCTGCGCAATTAAAAGAAATAGTACATAAATCGCCATTTTATTTGGGATTAAGCGAAAGCGAAAGCGCAACCGCAACGGACGTAGTAGAACGAGATTATATTTATTGTGCGTTTGGGGGCTTGCAAGATTACTTATATTTTCCAGATGATGGTAAAACCCGATATCAAATTAAAAGTACACTTCTACGCTTTTCAGGGGACCACGAATTCTCTATCAAGTTTAATGCAATAGTTCAAGAAGCACAAAAATGTGAAGAAGAAAAAAATAATCTCGAGATAGATATACAAACAATATTAAACAGTTGCAGAACTGCCGCACAACTTGAAAAGTTTTGGCCAGCTTCGGTAAATTTCCTTGAAGGCTGCGAAGTGTGCGCCGAGATTAAAGGGGTTCCCGTCGTCCTAGTTAACGATCTGAATGCTAAGTTGGGTATATATGCGTGAATCCGTTATTGAAAAAAACCTTGTCCGCCAAGTCGAGGCTCTTGGCGGGATAACGTATAAGCTATCACCAATCGGTAGAATAAATAAACCCGACCGGTTGGTCATGCTACCCGGTGGAAAGGTCATTTTTGTTGAATGTAAACGCCCTGGGGAAAAACCCAGATCAGGGCAAGTACGGGAGCACGAACGCTTACGCAATTTAGGTTTTCGTGTTGAAGTTTTGGACTCCCACGATGTGAGATTTCTATATGACTAACAAAACCTTTACTCCCCGCCCCTATCAAAACTTAATAGTAAACCATCAGCTAGATCTACTTCGAGGTAACACTTGGGCGGGGATGGGCATGGGGAAAACATCATCTACATTATGTGCGTTAGATATCGCATATATGTGTGGTTACTACTCCGCCCCGACATTAGTTATTGCCCCGCTCCGTGTTGCCCAGTCGACATGGCCCGATGAAGTAAGCAAGTGGGACTTTAAAAATATCGGCATACAAACTGTTGTTGGTACGCCAAAGCAACGTCTGCAAGCAATACAAAACAGACATGCGAATGTCTTCACAACTAACTACGAAAACCTACCATGGTTAGCCGAAACACTCGGCGATAAATGGCCGTTTCAGCAAGTTATCGCCGATGAAAGCACAAAGTTAAAATCGTTTCGGTTACGCGGTGGCGGTGTTCGCGCTGCCTCATTGCGGGGCATAGCTTTTAAAAAAGTACGGTGCTGGCAAAATTTAACGGGTACACCTGCGCCCAACGGCTTAATTGATTTGTGGGGGCAGAATTGGTTCATCGACGGCGGGCAACGTCTAGGCCGAACAATTGGTGCGTTTACCGATAGATGGTTTAACAAAATCCCTATCGGGGATTATTATAAAATTACACCTACTGAATTCGCGCAGGAACAAATACAAGAAAAGCTTAAAGATGTTTGCATTACGTTAGAAGCAAAAGATTGGTTCGATATTAGCGATCCTATCACTACACCGGTTTATGTTGATCTACCCGATAAACTGCAACAGCAATACAAACAGCTTGAGCGTGAAATGTTTTTAGAAATTGGCGATAATGAAATCGAAGCGATGAATGCTGCCTCGAAAACGATTAAGTGCCTGCAGTTTGCGAATGGTGCAATTTATACCGACGCAAATCGCAGCTTTACAGAAGTGCATGACATGAAAATTCAGGCACTAGAAAGCATAGTAAACGAAGCCAATGGCATGCCCGTACTTGTCGCTTACCACTTCGAACATGATAAAGTTAGGTTACTAAAATCATTTAAGCAAGCCCGTTTGCTAGATAACGACCCCAAAACCATAAGGGATTGGAACGCTGGCAAAATACCGATACTACTTGCACACCCTGATAGCGCAGGACACGGATTAAATTTACAAGACGGCGGTAACATTCTTGTCTACTTCGCACATTGGTGGAACTTAGAAAGTTCGGATCAAATATTGGAACGAATAGGACCAACCCGCCAAGCACAATCGGGATATAACCGCCCCGTTTTTGTTTATGAAATTATCACACGTGGCACCGTCGATGAGGACGTTATACAGCGTAAAAAAACTAAACGCAGTATGCAGGAAATTTTACTCGAATCGATGAAAAAGAAGATTTACACATAGAAACCCGTAGGCGCATAGCGTTTTAACCCACAAAAGCTGTTAGCAACTCAGTTAACAACAACAACCCTATTCTATAAATTAACGCCAAATTTGGCGAAAATGCAGTATAAGTAAAAGTCTGGAGAAAAATAAAATGTATGACTTAATCGAAGAAAAAGAAATCATGCAAAAGTTTGGCATCAAAAGCAGGACAACAATTTATAATTTGACAAAAAATAAAGGTTTTCCTGCCGCTGTTTTGAATTACCCAAAGCGTTACAATAAAAAGGCGGTAATTGACTGGTTTAATAATGGCGGAATTAATCAACGTGTTTGATGTGCCAAAGGATCTTATCAGCATATAATTCATATGCCTTTCTTTGATCTTCTATCCAATCATGTTTATTGTAAACAGCCATAACACCACCGAGTTCATGCCCTAACATCCTTTCTGTAATATGGGGCATAACCCCCTCCTCTGATAATCTAGTTGATAATGTCCGTCTAAAATCGTGAGAACTCCATTCAGGCATATCTAATTTTTCACGTAATCGTCTTACATACCTATTAGCTGCAGAAATGGTAATGGCTGTATTTAATGATGTTCCGGGAAACATTTTATCATTAAACATAGTTTGCAGTTTCTCTACCATTGGTTTAATTTGTTCAAAAATAGGTCTTCTTATTACGTTCCCCATTTTGCTATGTTCCTTTGGGACCGTCCAAATCAATTCACCCATATCAAACTCACTAACTGTAGCTAACCGTAATTCTGAATTTCTAGCGCCCCACAACATTAACATTTGATGTAATAACTTATTTATTGTTGATGCCCTGCTGTTTTCAATTGCTAGCCATATTTTGGCTAACTCTTTATATGTTAATACTCTGTCACCAATTTCTGTTTTAACACCTATATTTTTAGGGCTTAGTTTCATTAACTCACATGAGTCTATAACTTGACGGCTAATACACCAATTTATTGCGGACTTAGCCTGCACAAGTATTGTTCTGGCTCTTTTAAGATTAATTTGTTCTTGTTTTTCAAAAAAAGTGACCCAGTCACGTATAGGTATTTCATTGACAGGGATATCAGGAAATTGATTATAGAGATTTTTACATACAACTGCTTGATACAGTGTGGCAGTTTTATTTCTAAGAGTTGATACATATTTTTCCATCCAATAATCAAGGCAATCTTTTAAAGTCATACCCGTATTATTAGCTTGGTTATATTTTTTAGGATCTATCCCTTTGTTGTATAAGTCTCTGAGTTCACCAACTAAAATTCTAGCATCTTTAAGCGATAATGATGGGTAACGCCCTATTGTCATCCTTTGCGCCTTTCCATTCCATCTGTAGCGAAATTGAAATGCAATTGTCCCTTTTTGTGATATTCTTACACCTAAACCATCGCCGTCTGTTAACTCGGGCAACCCAGTGTAAGGTTTATTTAATATTGATTTTAATTTTGTATCACTTAACGCCATTTTTATCTTCTACATTCTGTACACATATAAAGATGTAATTATGTACCCAATCTGTACACATTTGCAAGTGAACAAACAAAAAAAACATTTAAATATCTAAAAACAAAAATGAACAAAATTTATTATATGCGATTGAATTTAAAGAAATAAAAGAACAATTACGAGCAAAGAAGCACCATGAAAAACAACCTAGAACAGCCAACTTTTTACTTTCATGATTATGAAACATTTGGAATTCATCCAGCATTAGACCGCCCTGCTCAATTTGCTGGGGTTCGTACTGATGCGGATTTTAATATTATTGAAGACCCACTAGTGATATATTGCCGTCAAACACAAGATTATCTACCTAGTCCAGAAGCTGTACTCATCACTGGAATTACACCTCAAAAAGCCAATCAAGAAGGTATTTGTGAAGCAGAATTTACTCGACTAATTCATCACGCTTTTTGCCACCCCAATACCTGTATTTTAGGCTATAACAATATTCGTTTTGACGATGAAGTAACGCGTAATATTTTATATCGCAATTTTTACGATCCCTATTCTTATAGTTGGCAAAATGGTAATTCAAGATGGGATCTTCTTGATGTTGTTCGAGCGTGTTATGCGCTAAGACCTGAAGGTATCAACTGGCCGATTAATGATGCGGGATTACCTAGCTTTCGTTTGGAGCATTTAACAAAAGCGAATCATATTGAACATGAGCATGCACATGATGCAATGTCTGATGTGTATGCAACAATTGCCATGGCAAAATTAATAAAAACAAAACAACCTAAACTTTTCAATTACTTTTTTACATTACGCAACAAAAATAAAGTTGCTGAGCTTATTGATGTAATTAATATGAATCCTATTGTTCATATATCGGGCATGCTAGGTAGCCATCGAGGCAATCTATCATTAGTTTGCCCTATTGCTTGGCATCCGTTACAAAATAATGCCGTTATTGTTTGTGATTTAACTGGAGATATTAACTCAATTATTGATTTACCAGCAGAAAAAATTAAAGAAAAACTTTATACAAAAACAGAAGATCTTGAACTTAATGAATCACGAATTCCTTTAAAGTTAATTCATATAAACAAATGCCCTATTGTTGCTCCGTTAAAAACACTATTACCCGAAAACGCAACAAGGTTTGATATTGATATAGAACAATGTTTAATCAATCAACAACGGTTATTGCAAAATCAAACAATATTGCAAGATAAAATGAGAGAATTATTTGCAATAGATAATCATTTTTCGATTAGTTCTGATGTTGATGGCCAAATATATAGTGGTTTTTTAAATAGCCAAGACAAATTACGCTGTGAAACTATTCGAACAACACCGCCACATTTATTAGACAGTTTATCATTCACATTTGATGATCCTCGCTTAGCAACGCTATTTTTTAGATATAAAGCACGTAATTACCCACAAATACTAACAGAGCATGAACAGATTATTTGGAAGGATTATTGCCGCGATAAATTTAATATCCAAAAAATTCAAGATTATTTACTAACCTTAGAACAGCTTGCGGAAACTTATATAGAACAGCCGGAAAAGCTTTTAATACTAAAACAACTTTATCAATATTGTCATTATTTAGTTGGATAATTAGATTTGACGGGCGTATGATATGCTTTATTCAATTTATGTCAACGCTAACTACAGGCATATAGTCATAATTAAAAATTAAGATTAATAGCATTCACGTTATGAAACATTTTTTAGCGAAGCACGCCACAATAAGACATCGACTTTATTCTTTGTACTATACACTGTTCAGTTATAGCCGAGGGTTGATTATACTGACTATTTGCTTATGGGCAGGAAACATCATTTCTAAAATATTACCGATAATGATCCCAGGTAGTATTATCGGTTTGTTGATTCTATTTTTCTTACTTGCTTTTCAACTTATTCCTACTTGTTGGATTAAAAATAGTTGTAACCTTTTCATGCGTTACATGACATTACTTTTTATTCCCGCAGCTATGGGAATAATGGATAATTATTCACTCTTATTGCAAAACTGGATACCTATAATATTTAGTAGTGTAGGAGGATCATTTATTGTACTGCTACTAACTGCATTTTTAACTGAACATTGCCATCGCTTACCAACTAAGAGCTCAATTGTTGAACCCGAAAAAAAGGAAAATCAACCATGATATGGATGTTACCTTTAACGCTTGGCGTTTTTCTCATTGTTCGTCGGGTTGCATTGAAACTAAAAAATCCGCTATTCAACCCTTTAGTGATTTCAGTCATTGTATTAATTCCAATTTTACTAATAACCAACACAAGTTATGTGGAATATGTTAGTAACATACAAATTATTAATGACTTATTACCTTACTCCGTGGTTGCTTTAGCCTACCCTTTATATGAATTGATTCCACAAATCAAAGCGCGTTGGAAATCGATAATGCTTATTACCTTTACCGCATCAATTGCTTCAATGATAACAGGCGTTTGTATTACATTTTGGTTAGGTGGTAATGATGAAATAGCCGCATCGGTTTTACCAAAATCAGTTACAACGGCAATTGCAGTGACTATTGCCAGCAATCAGGGAGGAATTCCGTCTATTGCAGCATTATGTGTAATACTTGTTGGCACATTAGGTGGCATATTTGGACATCAAATATTAAATTTATTTAAAATAAAATCGGCCTCAGCTAGAGGATTATCTATTGGTGCTGTATCACATGCTGTTGGTACTGCTCGTTGTATTGAAGTAGATTACAACGAAGGCGCCTACAGTTCGTTATCTTTAGTATTATGCGGTATTATGACATCATTGACAGCGCCTTTTTTATTTCCAATAATGGTAATTATTTTTGACTGGTTATAGCATGAACTTAAAAAAGCTTATTGCTTATTTTACTGGATTGTGCTTGATTACAATGTCTGCAATATTGGGGTTAGACTATTGGATCAGCTACAAAACGGCGCCTTATATTTACCATGATGAAAACAAACTGCCATACCGTCCGATCGGTGTGGTACTTGGTACAGCAAAATATGTTCGTGGTGGCGGAATAAATGGCTTTTATCGGAATCGTATTGATGGAGCCATCGATCTATACTGGCAAAATAAAGTTGATTATCTATTATTAAGTGGCGATAACGCGCTTTTGAGTTACAACGAACCCATCACCATGAAGAAAGATTTAATAAAAGCAGGTATTCCTAGCGATTCGATTGTTTTAGATTATGCCGGCTTTAGAACATTTGATTCGGTAGTTCGAGCCAATAAAGTATTTGATGCCAATGACTTTACTATTATTACGCAAGAGTTTCACTGTGAACGGGCTATTTTTATTGCGCTTGCACATAACATTCAAGCACAATGTTTTGCTGTACCAGCACCAGCAAGCATGAAACTAGTGCGCATTCGTGAAATGTTTGCACGCGTCAGTGCCTTTATTGATCTCTATATTCTTAATAAAGAACCCAAATATCTTGGCCCAGTAATTCCTATCATTACTAATAGTCATTAGTTTTATTTAGCCTAAATTTTTTGTAAAGAAAATTCAGGTAATACGTCTATTTTGGTATAAAAACACAGCAAAGAAAAGATTGTCCAATAAATTAGATTGCATTTTTATGCAAAAAAAAGTAATATTTAATCAATTATACAGTCAAAAAAAAAATATAATGAATATTGAATTAAACCATATTAACTGTTTTTATGGTGCACATCAGGCCTTAAATGATGTTTCTCTTAGCTATCCACTTGGCGAAACAATTGTATTACTTGGTCAAAGTGGTGCGGGTAAAAGCTCTTTATTAAAAGTATTCAATTTACTTGAAATACCGACATCAGGTAAAATGACTATTGCCAACTCACATTTTGATTTTTCTGAAAAAATCAGCGAATCCACAATTCGACACCTTCGCAAAAATGTCGGCATGGTTTTTCAAAATTACAATTTATGGCCACATTTAACGGTGCTAGAAAATTTGATTGAAGCGCCCTGCCAAGTTTTAAAGTTATCAAAAAAAGAAGCTAGCGATAAAGCAATGGCAATTTTAGCGCGGTTACAAATTGATAATATGGCTCAGCGTTATCCCCTTCATCTTTCAGGAGGTCAACAACAAAGAGTGGCTATTGCAAGGGCATTAATGATGGAGCCACAAATATTATTATTTGATGAACCAACAGCCGCATTAGATCCAGCGATCACATCACAAATTGCTGAAATTATTAATGAGCTTTCGCAAACAGGTATTACACAAATTATTGTGACTCATGAAGTCGATTTTGCGCGCAAAGTAGCTTCACAAGTCATTTATATGGAGCATGGCAAAATTATTGAGCAAGGACAACTTGAATGCTTTGCACATCCTAAAACCGAGCAATTTAAAGCTTATTTATCACATTAATTAAAATAAAATTGGGTGGATATATGAAAAAAACGTTACTAGCCATTTGTCTTGCAGGAACAACATTTTTAGCTCAAGCTGTAGACACTTTAACCATCGGCACTGAAGCAACTTATGCGCCTTTTGAATTTACTAATGAAAAAAATGAAATTATTGGCTTCGATATTGATGTCATAAATAAAATTTGTGATGAAATAAAAGCATCTTGTAAAGTGGTTAATCAATCATTTGATGGCCTAATTCCTAGCTTAAAAACACGTCGAATTGATGCTGCTATAGCGGGTATTGACATTACGCCAGAACGACAAAAACAAGTTGATTTTACAAAAATTTATTATGATGATAGCTCAATTCAGTTTATTACATTAAAAGATACACTAACGGATCTTGAACAATTAAAGGGTAAACGTGTTGGGATCCAAAAAGGCACAACTTATCCAAAATACCTAAATGAAAAGTACCCAGATGTCAAACAGGTAAGTTATGACAGCTATCAGTACGCTATTTTAGATTTAAAAGCTAAGCGAATTGATGCAATCGTTTCAAGTTCAATTGTTGCTGGTGAATGGTTAGGTAAAGATGCAGACATCGTTCCTTTAAGTGATAAAATTATTGACCACGACTTTTTTGGTGAAGGGCTAGGAATTGCGATACGTAAAGGTAACGAGAAGCTACTTAACCAATTTGATCAAGCAATAGATAAACTGAAAGCTAACGGTGAACTAGATGCTATCTATAAAAAATGGTTTAACAAATAAACTTTATATTTAAATATATATTTTATAATAATGACCTCGCCGCATTCACTTGCGGCGAATTTATTTTTTAATTTAATCTTGGTTTTTTTATGTTTGATTTTTTTGCAAATGAAATGAAATGGGTTTTGTCTTCAATGGATGGTTATATTTTGCCGCTTATTGAAGCTACTTCTACCACATTATCATTAGCCTTTGTATCATTAATTGTTGGGATTATATTTGCTTTTATTTTCTCAATATTAGAATCCGTTCCATTCAAACCCATTGCATGGACCATGTCTTTATTTAACTTAACTATTCGAGCATTACCCGAATTATTAATTGTGATAGCCATTTATAACGGTTTACCTTTATTATTGATATTATTAAATGATGGCTTCACCATTGATCTGTATTTTACCTCTTTAACAATACAGCTAAACATTGAAGATTTTAATGTTAGCCCTTTTTTATGTGGTGTTGCCGCACTTTCTCTTCTCTATGCTGTTTATGCCTCTCAAACTTTACGTGGTGCATTTAAAGCAATTTCTAATGGACAACGGCAGGCCGCGCAAGTTTTAGGACTAAGCAAATCTCGCACATTCTTTCGCATTATTATGCCACAAATGTGGCGCCATGCTTTACCGGGCCTAAGTAATCAATGGTTAATATTATTAAAAGATACGGCATTAGTTTCAGCAATTGCCATTAATGATTTAATGATGCAAACCAAAACCATTGTTGCACGAACCAATCAACCTTTTTTATGGTATATCGTGGCTATGATTATTTATCTAATTATCTCAATTTTTAGTCAAAAAATTATATTGCGCATTGAAAAACGCTCAACCTATTTTGAACAACCTACCTCAGCGAAAAATTAGTAAGGTCGCATTATGTTTGATAATTTTATTCATTACCTAAAAATAATCTGCCAAGGTCTTCCTGAAACATTAAGTTTAAGCATTTTAGGTATTTTATCTGCAGGAGTTATTGCTACTTGCTTATCATGTTTATTATCACTAAATCACTTTATACTAAATAAAGTAATACGCACATATATTATTATATTTACCGGTACACCTTTACTTGTACAGCTATTACTTATTTATTATGGACCATCACAGTTTAAAGATATTTTAATCAAAGTACCATTACTTTATAATACCATCTCATCACCTTGGTTTTGTGCCTATTTGGCATTAACACTTAACAGCGCTGCCTATACAACGCAAATTTTTTATGGCTCGTTAAAAGCCTTACCTAAAGGACAATGGCAAGCTTGTAAAGCACTTGGTATGGATAAAATACAAACGTTAAAAGTTGTTTTTCCTTATGCTTTAAAACGTGCACTTTCCACTTATTCAAATGAAGTCGTGTTTGTCGTAAAAGGTACTGCATTAGCCGCAATGATTCCTGTGATGGATGTGATGGGTTATAGTAATGATTTGAATGCGGATTATTACGATTTCACTATTTTTATTGCTGCTGGGCTAGTTTACCTCTTGATAAATGGTTTGCTTAGCACCATTATGAGGATAATAGAGAAAAAAGCCCTCACATTTGAAAACTAATATGAACTCATTTGATTCAGCATCTTTTTTAAAAACTGTCCCACATAAACCGGGTATTTATCAAATGTTTAATGATAAACAGACGATTATTTATGTGGGAAAGGCAAAAGATCTTAATAACCGTCTAAAAAGCTATTTTAACAATAGCAAAAAAACCTTAAAGACAGATATGCTAGTTAGTCATATCCGCCATGTTGAATTCACAATTACTAATACCGAAACCGAAGCTTTACTACTTGAACAAACTTATATAAAAAAGTATCAGCCACGATACAATGTGCTTTTAAAAGACGATAAAAGCTACCCATTTATAAAATTAAGTAAAGAACAACATCCTCAACTATCGCTTTACCGAGGAGCTGTAAATCGGAAAAAAGATGAGTTCTTTGGTCCTTATCCCAGTGGCTATGCTGTTAAACAAATATTAGCCTTGTTACAAAAAACATTCCCAATAAGACAATGCCTGAATTCGACATATCGCAATCGCACCCGTCCTTGTCTACAATATCAAATTAAGCGTTGTTTAGGGCCTTGCGTACCTGGTTTAGTGAGTGATGAAGATTACCAACAGCAAGTTAACTATGTAAGGTTATTTCTGTCTGGGCAATCAGAACAAATCTTACAAAAAATCACTGAAGATATGCAAAAAGCCAGCAATGAACTTAATTTTGAAAAAGCGGCAACACTACGCGATCAACTACAAGCAATAAAACATATCAATGAAAAACAAGCAATTTATAACAATAATGATAATCTTGATGTGATTGGCTTTCATTATGAATTAGGTTTAGCGTGTATATATGTTTTATTTATTCGCAACGGGCAAACCTTTGGTCATCGATCTTACTTCCCTAAAGTACCATCCAATACGGAATTAGAAGAAGTTATTGAAACATTTATAGGGCAATTTTATTTACAAGGTAATCAAAACCGCAACATTCCTAAGAAAATTTTGTTGAATTATTCTTTATCGGATAAAAAACCTATAGAAGAGACACTGTCACTTATTGCTGAACACCAAGTTAAATTGGTTGATGAACCTAAAGGTGATAATCTAAAATTACTCAACATTGCAACGGTAAATGCTCAAACTGAAGTAAAAAATAAGCTATTAGCAAACTCAACCATAAAACAACGTTACGATGCATTAAAAGCTTTTTTAGGGATTGATAAAATTAACCGCATGGAATGCTTTGATATTAGCCATTTTATGGGCAAAAACACCATTGCATCTTGTGTTGTTTTTGACGATAAAGGACCTGTTAAAGCCGAATTTCGACGCTATAATATTACAGGTATCACACCAGGTGATGATTATGCAGCAATGGAACAAGTATTAACACGCCGTTACAACAAAAAAGAGCTTCCTGACGAAAAAATCCCCGACATCATTTTTATTGATGGCGGTAAAGGACAACTTAACCAAGCGTTGCAAGTATTTGACCAATTGAATGTTAATTGGAATAAAAATCATCCTATTTTAATTGGGGTAGCAAAAGGCGCTGAGCGTAAAGAAGGATTAGAAACCCTTTTCTTTGAGGCTCATGGCTCTGGGCGCTATCTGGATGATCATTCCCCTGCTCTATTACTCATTCAACAGATCAGAAATGCATCACATGATCATGCCATTGTCGGCCAACGAAAAAAAGGCATCAAACAACTTACCGATAGTGCTTTGGAACATATTGAAGGAGTTGGAGCCAAAAGGAGGCAAGCATTACTTAAACACTTTGGTGGGTTAAGAGAACTAAAAAATGCCAGCATTGATGAAATAGCGCAAGTGCAAGGAATATCTAAATCATTAGCTGAAAAAATTTATCTAAATTTAAAGCAATAACACATTGAAAAATTAACATTTTTCAGGCAACATAATCACCAATAAAAAACTATTTTTCGCTAATTACTAATGCATTGATTAATAAAATAAAAAAGAGCTTCTATCACATGAAAATTAATTTTCCAACAGCCTTAACACTATTTAGAGTCATTTTAATTCCTTTTTTTGTGATGGCATTTTATTGGTTTCCTCATCAATGGGCTGGTTTTTTTTCTGCATTGATTTTTTTAATTGCGGCCGTAACCGATGTTTTAGACGGCTATCTTGCCCGTCGCTTAGGACAAACAACTAAATTTGGTGCTTTTTTAGATCCTGTTGCTGATAAAATTATGGTGACAATTGCTTTAGTTTTAATTACACAATATTATCAAGCATGGTGGATCTCTATTCCAACAATTATTATTGTTTCACGCGAAATTATCATATCTGCCCTACGAGAATGGATGGCTGAAATTGGTAAACGTAAAAGCGTGGCCGTTTCGTCAATTGGTAAAATAAAAACAATTACCCAAATGACCGCGTTAACTTGGTTACTATGGCGTCCTTGTGATATGGTCATTTATGCTGGTCTCGTTGCATTATTTATTGCGACAGTTTTAACGCTATTATCAATGTTACAATATTTATGGATAGCGCACAGTGATTTATTAGAAGAAGAATAACCAACTCTCTATATTTCTGAGCAAACACTTTTTTATATAAGTAATTTTGTTCAATCAAAACGTATAAACAAAATTACTTATCGCCTTATCAATTAACTAACAACGCTATTTTAATCATTAATTAGCTAAACATTGAGCAATTAAACAATTAATTTAAAATTTCTATTGACTGAAATCATAAGATAGGTAAAATGCACTGCATTCAAAGCGAATTACTTTTTGTAAATCAGTTTTGAGCCCGGGTGGTGAAATCGGTAGACACAAGGGATTTAAAATCCCTCGGCCTTTTTGGCCGTGCGAGTTCAAGTCTCGCCCCGGGCACCAACCTTTACTTATGCGGGAATAGCTCAGTTGGTAGAGCACGACCTTGCCAAGGTCGGGGTCGCGAGTTCGAACCTCGTTTCCCGCTCCAATATCTTTTCTATAACCCCCTATTCACTGATACAATTGATTGAAAAACAGAAATAAAAGTTATATTTCAGTCTACTAAATTCTGATGAAATCCACTTAAAGCGATAACTTATTAGTTCAAAATTTTTTGAATTCTATAGACTAGTCCAAAAATAAGTTATGTGATAGCACCAGTTTAAGTGGAGTAGAAGTCATTACCTTCTAACTAGCCTTACGTTGCGTTCAAACACATAAGGAGCATTTATTACGAGTTGTGCCATTATTAGCTTATCGTGTCACAGTTTGAATCCATAATTGCTTATTTTTGAAATCAATCTTCACTATATTTTTACTAAGGAAATCAAACCCGATTAATCCATCAGACTGAAATTCAGTGGGAAGAGAATCCAATATAACAGCGTCGATATTATCATTAACAACATTATCGACTTTAAGTGATACAAATTTATAATCACTTTCATCGTCGTTCTTTTTAATCGTTTTTGCTGAAAGTGATTGTTCTTTTATGACTGACATAGTGGCTCCAGTATCTAAAACCATTTTATAACTCTTTATACCATCCGACATATCTATAACTAAGCCCTCACCATTAATATGAAAGGGAATTGCAATCCATTTTTTATCAAGATCCGTAGCAATATCTGTTTCATCCGATATTATTATTTTACTTTCAGGATAATTAATAGTTAAAACATAACTATCAAATAAACCCAACCCAATAACTGGGTTTTCTATATTATTATTCTCGTTATTATCATTACTACTAGAAAAACTCAGTCTTCAATTTTTATATTCTACAACTTCCACACGTTTAAAAATAAAAGAATTCAACTCTAACTCATTGATAATAAATGTTCTACTCTCTGTCATGTTACCAGATAAATCAATACTTCTTATTTTTTGTGAATTTTCAGATTTATTTGGGATTTTATCAATTAGCTCTATTGGCAGATGTAAAGCTTCTTTAGTGCCAGTATCCAATGTCAATGCAATTTTTTCACCTTCAAGGTTTATTATTATATTGGGTAAACTATATTTTTTATCAAAAGTCAGATCCCAAACTGCTTCACTACCGTAGGCAAAGTTAGTTATTAATAATATGATTAAAAATAGTGATTTTTTATTCATATAAATCTTCGCATTTGATAAACATTACTTTTATAAACATCAGTGAAGTGCAAGTTTTTTGGGATTTGATCTTATTTGCCAGAAATATTCAATGAATCTGAAACGATTAAACTATGCGTTAATAGTATCGCTCTATTTGCTATATTAATGGTTTCTTGCCTATGTGCAAGAACCAGTTTAGTAAAATAATAACCATGTATGGAAGCGTTTACTGTTTTCATTTGCAGTTGAAATGGCAATACATTTTCAAACAAAAAAATTAAGGAGTAAGTGCTTCTTAAATTCAACGGTAGGCAAGTAGCCTAATGAAGAATGTCATCGTCTATTATTATACCAATAGAATAAACTGAAAAAGCACTTTGTAACTCAGTTATGGGATTGAAATGTTGGCCTTTTACAAACTTCGTTTTAATTGTTTTCAATGTCGCTTCGGCTACCTTATTGTCATAAAAACCCTCTTTCTTGCTTAATGAATGCGTGATATTAAATGCCTTAAAACAATCCTCCAATAGCCGATTATCAAACTTTTCACCTCGATCTGAATGAAATAAATCCAATTTCGATAATGGTTGTTTAATTTGGCTTAATGCTAACATGACAAGCTCTGCCGTTTTATGTTTACCAACATGATGGCAATCTGCATATTGGATAAATTCACTAAAACACAATAAATAATGCCAACGTTGGTTAGCTCGAATATAAGTTAAATCCGCGACAACAATTTGCTTTTTATCATCCACAAAGAATTACTGTTGCCAATAATTCTTTGTGGATGTTTCATTCACTTCTGTATCGTGAAATTTATAATGTTTAACGGTGTATTTTGATACGAGTAATAAAGGATTTCATCTCCCAAGTAATATAACGACGTGATACCTAAATATTCTCGTTTTGCAAATCAAAACGAATTCGCCTTGTACCATAAGAATGATAGCTTTGGTTAAACAGCATCACTATTTTAACTACATAAAGTCTTACTGATTTTTGTTTATTCAATTTACACTAACAATAAGCATAATAACTTGATAATATATAGTTTTGTTGCGCTATAACGATGTCGTTTTGCGTTTAGAATAGTTATTCGCCCCATTATCAGTGCTTATCGTTTCCACA
>NZ_LZGV01000044.1:0-2699 GCF_001690265.1 Gilliamella sp. HK2 | reverse complement strand
GCAACTTTAAATAAAGAAAAACTAATTACCCTTATTAATAAATAAGAAAAATAGAATAAATTAGAGGAGGAAATAATGCTAACAATACTAAATCGTTTTTTCGTTTTATTTTTTTGTTGTTTTATCACGTTAGCAGTAAGTGCGAATGAAACAAAAAATGATCCCAATTCATTAACAAAGCAGGATATTACAGAGTGGCAATTAGTTGATATTACTTATCTACCCGATATCCCACTTGATGATTTAACGTTATATACACGACTTAACGAAATAAAAAATATATCGGTAAAAAGTTCAGACAGTAAATTAATATTAGATGAAAATCATATAATTAATGTACATCAAGTTACCGACAATTTATCCCTACGCTCCCACGAATTGTTACAAAAAGTATTGGAACGTTTAGAGTTAACGGGTAATCAACAAGAAAATCAATATTTTGATTTTGTAACATTGCCTAAGCAATATAATTTAAACCCCTCATTAGTGCTTATTTCCGATTATCTTTTTTTATTTACGAATGATGATATTGTTTTGGCGTTTAAATTAAAGCAGAAGATGCGTGAAACGCTAGCAACTATTTATGAAAAATTAAATATTATAGATGTTCCATTGAATAATTATTATTGGGGTGATGAAGTTAATAGTAATAATGATATTTTTTTACCAATAACGGATACAGTTGATCCTTTTGTTGCAGGAAAGGTTGGTGATGGTTGTTTTGATGAATTTAATTATTTTTTTAAAGGAATGATTGATGATGATTGTTTAAAAGCATTAAAACTAAAATCTTACAAAAAAATAAAATTATTATTGCTGTCCTCCGTTGCTATTAATTCAGCAGAACGTTTATCATTAATTAGCCTTTCGGATGATTTTAATCTGATTGATAGGCTAGAAATAGGTGAAACTAGTGAGTTGGAGGATGGAGGTATTTGGAGCGAATATTTTATCAATAAAAATTATCGCATAACAATCAAACATTTTAACTCGCCATATGATTACAAGAAAAGACCAACCACTTTAGTCAGTAAAATTCACTATGTCATTAATAAACAAGGAAAATTTGTTAAGGTAAAAAAATTGAATTAGTTAAATCTGGATATCGCTGTTGGTCAGATAATAATGCTCATAATTTTAGACAAAGTACTAATCATATGGGTAAAGCATTAGATATTCATATGATTTATAACAATACCAAAATTTCATTAGAAAATTTGTGTGATGATGCTAGAGAGGTAATGATCAGTTATTGTAATGCGCATTATAGATGGAATGTTGGAAATGTTATTTCTTTAGAGGTGGGAATTCGTGAAAAAACACCAAAAGGTATCGCAATCGCTGCAACATGGATTCATTTTGATGTAAGAAGTTTTGAATTAAAATATTTGGAAGATAAATATTTTGTTAAAAGCGCTGAACAAGTTAATGGGTTATCAATGCAATCATTAATAATTAATAAAGGTTAACAACGTATGAAGACAATCAAATTAACTTTTATTTTATTTTTATTAGTCTTAAGTTTAATTGTATCATCAGCTACAGCTGATGAAAAAAAAATGCTGGATAATTGGGGAATTATTTATGGTATTAGTGATACCTTGATAAATGAAACAACGGTTGATTTTGATATAAAATTGCTTGGTAATAAATTTTATTTTAATAATCAGTCGTTTTTGATTAAACGTAATACTATGCCTGCAAAAGATTTTTTTATAAATAATAATATTGAACAAACATATTTTGATTTAAAAAAACAGCGACAATTACTAGAGTATAATTATAATATTAAATTAAATGATAGCATTACTTATCTTCAATTTGATAAAAACATTGATAATAGTTTATTAAAACAGTATGTGACACAAAACAGGCAAGTAATATTATTGGACGATATACTACTTTTGTTTGGAAAAAATGGCGAGCCAGTCTTTTATTCAAAACCTTATTTTGAAAAAGAATTTATTAAAGAAGTGTCTCAATTATCCATAATCAATGTTCCATTTAATGCAGAAGATGCTTATATATTATATCGAGATGAAGTATTAAAAAAGTTATCCATTCATTACAAAAATTTTTTAGGTATCCCATGGCAAGGGGTATATTTATCTGGCGCACGATTCTCACCTATATCTCCTGATCTTAATTTAATATTTATTGATGTATTCTGGGATAGTGGTGAGGCAGATTCATTTTTATATCTGTTTTCTAGTGATTATAAGTTACTAGATAAACTATTAATTTTTAGCTATAGAACCACAACTCGTGGAGGTCCTGGAGGTGATGGACAACCTGTTGGTTATCATTACTTTACTATTGATAAAAACTATTCCATTGAACGCCAACAACGCTTTGAAGATGAAACAATAGAAATACAACATTTTCAAATTACAAAAGAAGGAAAGTTTCAAGAAATACCGGTTACGTCTAATTGCTATAGCAAATGGACTACTAAAGATCCAAATAAACATTCGCCTAGAAGTCTTTTGTTAACAAGTAAGCAAGCTAATAATTATTTACGTTTTGAGGGTGGTCAATTAGAAGAGCTTGATAGTGCGACATTAACTTTAAATGCTAATGAAAAAAAACTTTGTGTTAATTATCAACAAGTTTATCCGGTAAACTTTGGTAAGACTAATTCAAAACAATTTTTTGATAATGAGGCATTATATCAACAGCAAGTAGAAAATTTTAAAAAA
>NZ_LZGV01000043.1:0-85131 GCF_001690265.1 Gilliamella sp. HK2 | reverse complement strand
GTACCGAAATTAACGAAATCGAAGAGCCTTTTTCTGAAGGAAAAATTGGATCAACAACCATGCCACATAAACGCAATCCAGCAGCATTAGAAGGATTAGCCAGCCTAACGGCACCACTTTTAAAAAGTGTTGCGTTAATTCATGAATCAATGAAAGTTGAACATGAGCGTGATGCCATGAGCTGGCGAGCAGAGTGGATAGCACTACCTGAAATAAACCTTTATATTTCAGCCCAATTACAAATCGCATTAACTGTACTAAAAGGTCTAAAAGTTAACGCTGATCGCATGATAACTAATTTACAACTACAAAATGGCTTACTGCTGTCTGAAAAAGTCATGTTTGAAATAGGTAAACGATTAGGCAAACAGACTGCGCACCATTTAGTTTACCAAAGTGCAATGAAAGCATTTGAACAAAATCGACCATTTAAAGACATCCTATTAGAAGATCCCAACTTGAACAACGAGTTTACCGAATCTGAACTTGATGCTTGGCTTGATCCTATTAACTATCTCGGCTCTGCTCCTGAAAAAGTAGAACAAGTGATTAAATATGCTGATCATTGTGGAGTGTTAGCATGAGTTTTCGCTTAATGACTCATAATGACATTCCAGCTTATCAAACACTATTACATCGTGCTTATCATGCCACGACTAAATTAGGCATTCATTTTGCAGCTGCAACCGCCAATCAATCACAAATTGCTGAGCATCTTGAATCTAATGCGGTGTATCTATTTGAGAAAGAGGGACAGCTACTATCCACGTTAAGTATTCGTTTTCCATGGGGAAATAATCCTGGACCTTATGGGTTACCGCATTTAGGTTGGTTTGCAACCGATCCTCAATATAAGGGTAAAGGGTATGGAAATACATTATGGAATTTTGTTGAACAGCAAATCCTGATTAATCAACTCAAATTACCTGCTGTGACCTTAGGTACCGCAGCAAATCATCCATGGCTTGTACAAACTTATATAAATAAAGGTTATAAAAAAATAGGGCAAGCAGATTTAACGCCCGATCATACGACCTTCTATTTTGAAAAAATCTTAAACCATAAAAGCTATACCCAATGGAAACAAAGGAGTAATAAAGCATGAAAAAAATAAGTACGTTATTATCCGCTATTTTATTAACCAGTCTAGCCTTAATTGGTTGTGATAATAAATCCAACGACCAAGCAACAAAGCAAAATATCATTAAAGTTGGCTCTACAGGACAAAGCTATCCAAATGGTTATAAACAAGATGACAAATTAGTGGGATTTGATGTTGAAGTAACTCAAGCCATTGCTCAAGAACTAGGTTATCAAGTCGAATGGGTGATTGCTGAATTTGGCGGTTTAATGGGGCAATTTGATTCAGGGCGATTAGATACCGTTGCAAATGCGGTTGCCATAACACCAGCCCGTCAAGATAAATATGACTTTTCCAACACCTATAGCTTTTACGGTAGCCAGATTGTAACCCATAAAGATAACAAAGATATTAATAAGCTATCTGATTTTAAAAATAAAACTATTGCTGGTGTGCTAGGATCGAATCATATTAATAACCTAAAAAAAGCTTTCCCTAATAACGACGTAACTATCAAAACCTACGAAACCCGTGATGGCGCAATGTATGATACGGAATACCAACGAGTTGATGGTTATGTCAATTCTAAACCTATTTTACTTGCTGAAATTAAACGTAAAAATCTACCGTTCAAATTAGTTGGAGAGCCAATTACTATTGAGCAGGTTGCTTTCCCATTTAGTAAAGACGAAAAAGGCCAAGCGCTGCGTGAAAAATTCAATCAAGCCATCGAAAAGCTACGTGCCAATGGTACATTGAAAAATCTTTCAATTAAATATTTTGGTGAAGATATTACATCATGAATTTTAATGTAAATTATTTCTTAAGTGTATTTCCGCAGATCTTACCTTATCTGCCCGTTACACTTTTTATTACCATTGTATCGATTACGATTGCCATTATATTAGGGCTAGCTATTGCGCTATTACGCAACAACAAAATAATCATTATCGATTCTATTTTTGCACTATTTATTTCACTGTTTCGTGGCATACCATCCGTCGTTTTACTCTTTATTATTTATTATGGTCTACCGCAAATTTTTCCTATTTTAAAACAAATGGGCGCAACTACCGCTGCAATTATCTGTTTCAGCTTAAAGTACTCATCCTATTTAGCCGAAATTTTTAGAGCAAGCTTAGAGTCAGTTGATCATGGGCAGAAAGAAGCAGGGCTAACGGTTGGGTTAAGTAAAATGCAAGTCTACAGAGGCATTATTCTTCCGCAAGCCATGATCAATGCCTTACCAAATACAGGAAACATGTTTATATCATTACTTAAAGATTCCTCTGTCGCCTTTTTTGTTGGCGTTCAAGAGCTATTAGCCGCAGGAAAAATGTTAACCGCTAATTCTTTTCTCTACTTTGAAACCTATTTAGCTGTTGGCATTATTTACTGGCTTACTGTTGTGATTTATTCATGGATACAAAAACAGTTAGAACAAAAACTTTCTGCGCCATATCATCGTTAAGGAGAATGTTATGATTACAGTATCGCATTTATCTAAACGTTTTGCTAATAATGAAGTCTTAAAAGAAATCAACTTAAATATCAAGCAAGGTGAAGTAGTTGCGATTATTGGGCCATCAGGATCTGGCAAATCCACCTTATTACGTTGTTTAAATTTATTAGAAAAACCGAATAATGGCACAATTCAAATTGGCTCAGCAACGCTTGATGCAAAACATTATAGTCATAAAGAAGAGGCCAATTTACGCAAACAATCAGCAATGGTCTTTCAACACTACAATTTATTTAAAAATAAAACAGCGTTAGAAAATATTACCTACCCGCTTATTGTTGGGCAAAAGATAGATAAAAAAGAAGCGGAAAAACTCGGCTTATCATTATTAAAGCGCGTTGGTATGTTACCTTATGCCAAACAATATCCCATTACCTTATCTGGTGGTCAGCAACAGCGCATCGCAATTGCAAGAGCACTGGCAGTCAAACCCAAAGTACTATTATTTGATGAGCCCACTTCTGCGCTCGACCCTGAACGAGTACACGAAGTCTTACAAGTCATGCTACAGCTGGCAAAAGAACGAACCTCTATGATTATCGTGACACACGAAATGGAATTTGCCAAGTACGTTGCAGACCGCGTCATCTTTATGGCTGATGGCGTGATTGTTGAAGAAGGGCCAGCAAAATCAGTCATAGACAACCCACAACATGAAACTACACAACGTTTTTTGCGCCAGCTAACAGATGAAATTGACTTCGAAATTTGAACAATAGCCACAACGACTTTAACTCATTGTATTGATGATTAAATTGTACTAGTGATTAAATTGTATTAGTGATTAAATTGCCTTGCTGATTAACATATGAAAATTAAAGCGTAAAAGAATAAGATAATAAAAATTGGCGAAGATCCAAACCTGTTGCCAGTTGCTGAATATCTGTTAATAACCGTGCTGTTTTCGATTTATCTTTAACTGCGGAAAGTAACTTTAACGACATTTCACTCTGGCTATATGGATTTTTAGGTGAGCCTTTAGGAATATCAACACGTTGGCTTATTGTTTTACCGTTTTTGAGAAAAATATCAATAATTACATAACGCCCATTATAAGCATCAGGATGTGGCGCAAGCTGTATTTGATAACTGCGCGTCATCTTTTGCATCAATTGTTTGATTTCATAAGGAATAGGTTTTGCAGAAAACTGCTCGAAACTTAACGGTAACCCTAACAAGGTTAAAGCCAAAATATATTCAGCCGAAAAACGCCCTTGTTGCGCTAATGAAGGTGTCTTATATATCAATGCCGCATCACTATTTGATGGCACAAAATAAATCGTAATATCACTAACATTATCAAGATTAAAATCAGGATCTTGATATAATAATTGCCCCGCATCGGCAACATAGGCCGCAGCTGAACAATAAGAATAATTTTTAAACCATAAACCAGGTTCAACAATCTTCCAAACATCCCCCCAATGACTTAAATCAAAATGTGTATTACCTTGCCCATAAATAGCCAAAAAACCTAATTTATCGTCTAAAAAATTCTGATCGGCATCTATACCAACTCTTAACCATTCAACGGACTGAATGGCATGTTGAGCGGCTAAGCCTGCATGCAAAAACTTAATTGGCGTGCCCATTAACAAACGCATCCCCGAAGCTTGAGTTGCCGACAAAGCTAAAGCTTGCGATAAAAACGGTTCATCATAAAGGTAACAAATCGCAGCCGTTGCCGCGATCCCCCCCAAAGTAATAGTTGCATGCCAACCTTTTTCGTAATGCTCAGGATTAACACTTTTACCTAAGCGTGCCATCACCTCAACACCAATAACATAGGCTGTCAAAAAACGCCGCCCATCAATCTTTTGCTTAACATTGTCTAATCGAACGCTGGCAATAAGTGCCGACAAAATCACTGATGAAGGATGCCCTCGAACATCTGAATGTACATCATCATAATCTAAACAGTGCGCTTGAAAGCCATTAAAAAGCGCTGCTTGCCTTGCGGTAACTAACTTCTTTTGGCCGATTAACCACGCTCTAGCATTTCCCCCCTCATCTGCTATCCACGCTAGCAATTTCTGAACGTCATCTTCATGGCAAGCTTGCAAACTACAAGCAAAATAATCCGTTACCCCATTAATCGCACAATTAATAACTTGGGGATCACGAATTATTGGCGTGTTTTTTATCAAAAAACTTAATTGTTGCCCTAAATTCATTTTCATTCTCAATAAATGTTATAGCGATTTGATAATTGGGTTTACTTTACCACAAGTAAAATAGTGAACAATAAATAATAAGTTAAAGATGATATGATTAAATTTTAATAACTCAAAGCCAGAAACAATAAGTATTAATCTATTTATATAATCATGTTTGCCTATTACGTTATATGCTAAAATAGCCTCATTCAATTGAAATCGAAAATTAGCGCAACTATGTCAACTTGTTATATTGCTTTAGGCAGCAACCTTGAAGATCCATTAGCACAAGCCAATCGTGCAATTGTTGCATTAAAACAGTTGCCAAACACAAAAGTAGCGGATATTTCACCTTTTTATCGAAGTAAACCTCTTGGACCACAAAATCAGAATGACTATCTGAATGCAGTAATAAAACTGACAACGAATTTATCCCCTATTGAACTACTTGACGAGCTACAAACAATTGAAAAAGCGCAAGGCCGTGTGCGTAAAGACAACCGCTGGGGCGCAAGAACCTTAGATTTAGATATTTTGCTTTATGATGATTTAGTCATTAACAGTGAAAGGCTAACTATCCCTCATTACCATATGAAAAATAGAGAATTTGTACTCTATCCACTATTTGACATCAGCCCAGCGCTGATTCTACCCGATAACGATAAATTATATGACTTAGTAACTCGATGCCCTAAAAATGAACTAACGAAATGGGATAAGTAATTATCTTAATTAATAACATATAGTTGTATTATTTTATTTAGTTTTAAGCAAAAAAATGATAAAAAAAATTTGCCAAAGGCTGAATTATTGCTATAGTTTAGCGCTTTTAAATAATCTGCACTTAAGGGGATTGCTGTGAAAAAAGAACAAAAAGCAAACACATCTTCACTTAGCCTGCTTTCAGTTGCTGGGCTTGAGCCTTATAAAGAGGCAAAAGGTGAGGAGTACATGAATCCTAAGCAATTGGAACATTTTAAGCTTATTTTAGAAGCTTGGCTTGCACAACTAAAAGATGAAATGGGTAAAACCGTTTCGCACATGCAAGACGAAGCAGCGAACTTTCCAGATCCTGCTGACCGAGCAACACAAGAAGAAGAGTTCAGTCTTGAACTACGCGCTCGCGACAGAGAAAGAAGGCTCATCAAAAAAATTGAAAAAACATTAAAGAAAATCGAAATAGATGATTTCGGTTATTGTGAATCATGTGGTGTGGAAATCGGGATTCGCCGTCTAGAAGCAAGACCAACGGCTGATTTATGTATCGATTGTAAAACACTTGCAGAACTTCGCGAAAAACAAATGGGCAAGTAATTGCTACGTTATTAATTACCACCGCCATTCAACCCGATATGCCTAAGCGTTATATTGGTCGTTTTGCCCCGTCACCATCAGGACCATTACATTTTGGTTCATTGGTGACAGCGCTTGGTAGCTATTTACAGGCTAAATCTTGCCATGGCAAATGGCTAGTTCGTATCGAAGATATCGACCCACCACGAGAAGTTAAAGGCGCATCATCTCTCATTTTAAAGACTTTAGAAACATTTCATTTATATTGGGATGATAACGTATTATATCAATCGGCTTGCCACGAACGTTATCAAGCAGTATTACAATCGCTATTGAGTCATCAGCAAGCCTATTATTGTGATTGTACAAGGCAACGAATACAGAAATTGCCTAACGGGCATTATGACGGTTATTGTCGCCATAGGCATTTAAAGATTAACCAATCACAGTTGGCTATTCGCCTAAAACAAAACCACCCTATTTCTGAATTTACAGATAAAATTCGTGGTTTGCAAACAGTAGAAACAGCTAGTGCACAAGAAGATTTCATTATTCACCGTAAAGATGGTCTATTTGCATATAACTTAGTGGTAGTGTTAGATGATCATAAACAAGGAATCACCGAAATTGTGCGCGGAGCCGATCTTTTACCGGTTACCGCTAAACAAATGTCACTCTATAAGCTTTTTGGCTTTTCTCTGCCAAACTATTGCCATTTACCACTAGTACTAGATAACAACGGCAATAAGCTTTCTAAACAAAACCATGCAAAGCCCATTGAGCTAAATAATAGCAAATCATTAACGGCGCACGCTCTGCAATTTTTAGGGCAATGTCTACCAAAAGACTGGCAAGATGCCAGCCAACAACAGCTATTGCAATGGGCAATACAACATTGGCAAATTGCGAAAGTACCCAAACAAAATACCCAGTTACCCACCAATATAGGATAAATTACCAGTCATACCGACATTATGCACATGTAATAAATGCTTTTCTGGTTTTATTTTTAACGAAGCAAAGATGCGTGTTATAAGTTGTTGTTTTTGCGCTGAGCTTTGAAGTAAATCACGCAAATCAACCGCGGCCTCACCAAATAAGCAATAATGCAATTTACCAATTGATGACACACGCAACCGATTACAACTTTTACAAAAATCTTTTGAATACGGCATAATTAGCCCAATTTTACCTTGATAATCGCTATGAGCATAAACTTTAGCTGGGCCTGATAGTGGATTTTTGAGTTGCAACTGCCAACCCTGTGCAATTAACTGTGCCTCAATAACATGGCCAGATAAGTGATAACGATTAAATACATCGCTACTTTCACCTGTTTCCATAAGTTCAATAAAGCGTAATTCTACGGGTTTATCTTTAATCCATGACAAATAATCATCTAAATTATCGTTCATGTTTTTCATTAACACCGTATTAATTTTGACTTTTTTAATACCTACTTCTAACGATTTTTCGACACATTGCATTAATTCTTTAAGCTTATCTTGACCCGTAATTAATTTAAATAAATGCGGAGAAAAGCTATCAATACTAATATTAATTGCATTTAAACCTGCTTGATGCCAGTGATGAATATTTTTTAATAAACGTGAGCCATTAGTGGTAATGGCCAGTTCTTTAACACTAGAGTAAGAAGAAATGAGCGACAAAATATCCACAAAATCGCGACGTAAAGTCGGCTCGCCACCCGTTAAGCGAATTTTGCTTACCCCAAGTTCAGTAAATGTTGCCACAACATGATCAATTTCACTGAGCGACAAAAAATTATGCCCTTTCTTGGGTTGATAACCATAAGGTAAACAATATTGACACTGAAAATTACACAGCTCAGTAATCGACAAACGCAGATATTGAAATCGACGTTGATAATAATCAACTAATTGCATATATACATTAAACACCTTATCCAAATCGGGAAGCATAGCCATTTCTGCGCTATACCGCGGCTAATTCACCTTATGAAAAATCACTTAGGTAAAAGAGCTTCAGAGTTTGGCTCAGTCTAACATAGGCATTATTTTTTGACTATGAACAAATTGATTTTTATTAATCTATTTCCACTTAAAAATTCGTCAGAAAACGTATTGATTTTATTGGTTTTTTTATTTTGACTTTTTAGATTAAGTTTTGAACTTGGTGAAGTAAAGAAAAGTGAAGAAAGTAAAAAGAGGATTGATATTCGCTACCTCGCATCACCACCGTTTGGCGATTGTTATGTATTATAATCACCTTTCTAGGAGGATGACGATACCCGATTTTCGTATTATTACCAATCGGAAAGAATAAAAAATACAGAAATCCTATAGTTAAAACAATGTCTAGCAAAATAATGCGGTTATTTGATTTTATCCAATTTATCCCCTTTACTTATTCAATCAGTTTAAGTATATAATACTCCATTTGCTGATAAAACCATCAAATGGAGGTTGTGATGATAACCCATATTAGCCCTTTAGGATCAATGGATTTGCTTGCTCAAGCTGAAGTCGATATTCTAAAAAAATCTGCCAATAGTGAGCTTTATCAATTATATAGAAACTGTTCGCTAGCAACACTCAATGCAGGTAGTAAAACCGATAATACTAAAGATTTGCTAGATAGATTTAAGTCTTTTGAAATTAATGTCATTAGTAAAGAACGTGGCGTAAAATTAGAGCTCATTAATGCACCTGAAAGTGCCTTTGTTGATGGGCGAATTATTCGTTCAATCCAAGCAAACCTTTTTGCCGTGCTGCGCGATATTCTTTTTTTAAATAGTCAAATCAGTGCCATTAAAGAACTTATCTCTAATATCAAATTTGAAAGAGATCATTCGTTTTATATCACAAACCTTGTTTTCTCAATTTTGCGCAATGCAAATGCGCTACATGTGGGTGAAGAGCCTAATCTGGTTGTCTGTTGGGGTGGGCATTCAATTAACGAAAATGAATACTATTATGCACGACAAGTCGGTATGCAACTGGGTTTGCGCGAGCTGAACATTTGTACTGGTTGTGGGCCAGGTGTGATGGAAGCCCCGATGAAAGGCGCAGCGGTTGGTCATGCTCAGCAACGTTATAAAGAAAGTCGCTTTATTGGCATGACTGAACCGTCAATTATTGCAGCCGAGCCACCTAATGCATTAGTAAATGAGCTGATTATTATGCCTGATATCGAAAAACGCCTTGAGGCTTTTGTACGTATGGCGCATGGTATTATCATATTTCCTGGAGGCCCAGGAACAGCCGAAGAGTTACTTTATATTCTTGGTATTTTATTAAATCCAGCCAATAAACATCAAACATTACCGCTGATATTAACGGGGCCTAAAGAGTGTGAGGAATATTTTACTGCTATTGATAATTTTATTCGTAGTACATTAGGTGATGAGGCAACGAAATTATACCAAATCGTGATCGACTCACCTGAACAAGTGGCTCGTATTATGAAAGAGGGTGTTAAGCATGTTAAATCTTCTCGTTTAAAAACAGGTGATGCTTATGGATTCAACTGGCTACTAAAAATTGATGAACCGCTACAACACCCTTTTGAGCCAACCCATGCCAATATGGCTTCATTAAATCTTCATCGAAATCAACCTGTTGAATTATTAGCAGCCGATTTACGCCGAGCATTTTCGGGAATTGTAGCGGGTAATGTAAAAGAATTCGGTATGAAGGAAATTGCTAAGCATGGCCGATACAAATTGCAAGGCGATCCCGAAATCATGAAGCAACTCGATAATTTATTACGTAGTTTTATTAAACAAGATCGAATGAAATTACCAGGAGGAAGCGCCTACCAACCTTGTTATGAAATTTGTTATTAACAAAAATATTAGCGAGTAATTTAATCGCGGGTAAATGTTATCTTGCCGCCGATACGATTATCGGCGGAGTGATTTAATCGATTGATAGTTAATGTTTTATTAATCATTTATATCGCTTTTAAAAATCACCTAAAATATCTAGCGCTTCAGACACTTTTTTCACGGCAAAAATCTGCATATTTTCGGGCTTCTTCTTAGGCATATTCGCAATAGGTACAATCGCTTTTTTAAAGCCATGCTTAGCCGCTTCAGAAATACGTTCTTGCCCACTTGGTACGGGACGAATTTCACCACCAAGACCAATCTCGCCAAAAATAACGACATCTTGTGGCAATGGGCGGTTACGAAAGCTTGATACTAATGCGGCAATCAATGCCAAATCAGCGCTAGTTTCAGTGACTTTAACGCCACCAACAACATTCACAAAAATATCTTGATCGGCCATTTGTAATCCGCCATGCCTGTGTAACACTGCAAGCAATAATGCCAGCCTATTTTGATCAAGGCCTACTGTCACACGCCTTGGGTTGCCATACATCGAGTGATCAACCAATGCTTGGATTTCAACTAGCAATGGGCGAGTACCTTCCCACAATACCATAACCGAACTGCCGGGTAGCATTTCCTCACCACGACTTAAAAAGATGGCGGATGGATTGCTGACTTCTTTAAGCCCTTGCTCGGTCATCGCAAACACACCTAACTCATTTACCGCCCCAAACCGATTTTTATGGCTACGCAATGTTCTAAAACGAGAATCAGCATCACCATCTAATAAAACGGAACAGTCAATGCAGTGCTCAAGCACTTTAGGCCCTGCTAGCGAGCCATCTTTCGTCACATGCCCAACCATAATAATGGCAATACCTTTTGTTTTTGCAAAGCGCGTTAAATAAGCGGCGGTTTCTCGAACCTGCGCAACACTCCCCGGTGAGGATTGAATATCAGCAAGATGCATAACTTGTATAGAGTCAATCACCATTAATTTAGGTTGCGACTGCTCAGCCAATAAGCAGATTTGTTCTATACTGGTTTCTGATAACATATTAAGATTATCCGCAGGTAGACCTAATCGGTGTGCACGCATGGCCACTTGCTGAAGTGATTCTTCACCCGTCACATAAAGCGTATTCATTTGTGATGAAAGCTTACTCATGGTTTGTAGTAATAAGGTACTTTTACCTGCCCCGGGATTACCACCAATTAAAATCGCACTACCCGGTACAACGCCTCCACCAAGCACACGATCAAATTCGGAAAAACCGGTTGAAAATCTTGGTAGCGCTTCTAAACTGATTTCGGATAATTTTTGAATTTTTGTTTGACCAACACCACTACCTGCGTAACCCGTTAATCGATCATTGCGCGTTGAAGTACTTGCTAGCCTAACTTCAGTAATGGTATTCCAAGCATGACAAGCACTACACTGACCTTGCCAACGAGGATAATCTGCTCCACAATCATTACAAACATAAGCACGTTTAACGGTTTTTGCCAATTTAATCTCCTAACCTTCACTTAATAAACTGGTTGATAAAATACACCATAACCCAGTTAAATCTGCATAATTAATGCTAATTTTAGCCTTTTCAACCACTTTAGGTTTTCCATGATAGGCAACGCCTAAACCCGCAATACGTAGCATCATTAAATCATTGGCGCCATCACCAATAGCCACCGTTTGCTCAATAGGTATATCAAGTGATGTCGCTAATTGTTGTAAAGTTCGCGCTTTATACTTTGCATCGACAATTTGACCAATTACTTTGCCCGTTAATTTATTATGTTTGACTTCTAATTCGTTAGCATAAACATCCGCTAATTTTAGTTTCTGCTTTAAATGATCAGCAAAATAGGTAAATCCTCCTGATGCAATAGCAACATGCCAATTTTTTTTATGCAATTCTTTGACTAAATAGGTCAATCCAGGAGTAAGCGGTAAGTTATCTTTTACTTGCTGTAAAAGATCTTGATGTGCTCCTTTCAAAGTTGCCACCCGATTTCGTAAACTGGTTGCAAAATCAAGCTCACCATGCATTGCTTGTTCAGTCACAGCCGCAACTTGCTGACCTACACCATATAATTTAGCCAGCTCATCTATGCATTCAATTTTGATTGCCGTTGAATCCATATCCATAACCAATAATCCTGGTGAATGGAGTGTTGGTAAATTGTCAATTGGCGATACATCGATGCCTAATGTTAATGAAATAGCCTTGGCTTTTTTAGGCATAACACCAGCAATACGAACAATCTGATAAGTTTTTATTTTCCAAGATGAAACAATTACCATTGGCATAGCAAGTTGATTTTGGAATTTTGACAATACTGTTTTATTTAGCTTTTTGCCATAAATAATCCAACCTGTTTTACCTGCATTATAATCTAAAGGCACCACTTCGCAGCCATTTAATGAAAGTGGTAAGCCTTGCCAGCGTTGGATATTTTCAGGTAAATCATTATAGGTGAGGGTGTAAGCCATATCAGAAAGTCTTCCTAACATAAAACGGGCTCAAAATTTACCATAACTGTTAAAGATTGTCCAAGTTAGGATTGTGTGATTTTTTTAGTTTTTTATACTTAAACACATAGTTATCTGAAACTTTTTTAACAAAATAGATAAATCCGTAGGTTGCCTTTAATCATTCCACCTCAATGCTTATATCAATCTTAAATATTCAACGCCCATGAACAAAGTTGCTCTAATACAGGCCCTAATTTTTCGCCAAATGGCGTTAATTTATAGAAAACTTTTAAAGGGGGTTTATCACCAAAAACGTGTCGAGTAATTAACCCATCTTCCTCTAATTTTTTAAGTTGTATACTTAATGTCATATCGGTAATATGAGGAATAATGGTTTTCAATTCGCTGAATCTTTTTTCACCAAAAAGCAAATAATAAAGTATTACCCCTTTCCATTTTCCACCAACTAAATCCATTGCCAAACTAATAGGGCAATAATAAGTTTTATTGTTATAACGTTTTAATGGTCTTTGTTCATCTATTTGCATTAATTCACCTAACTATCAAGTTTGATAGATATTGCTATAAGTTTATTTACAAATAAACTAATTAGAGTAACTATCATTTTAACAGCAAAAAAGGAAAAAAGTATCATTATGACATTAATTATTTTAGGTCACCCCAATATTAAACAGTCTATCGCCAATAAAACAATTATCGAAACATTACAAGATAAAGTTGAGGATATTGAAATTCGCAATATTCACAAGCTTTATCCAAACTATCAAATCAATGTACAAGAGGAGCAAGCCGCATTACTCAGACATGACCTTATCGTTTTACAATATCCAATGTATTGGTTTAACATGCCGGCAATATTAAAAATATGGTTTGATGAAGTATTTACTTACCAATTTGCTTATGGCTCCAAAGGCGATAAATTAAAAGGTAAAAAACTATTACCAAGTTTAACCATAGGACAACAAGAACAAAATTATAAAAAATATCACAACGATTTAATGGATAATTTATTAGAGCCCGTCAAAGTATCAACTTTATATACGCAAATGGAATATCTGCCACCAATACTTTTATATGGTATTTCACCAGAGATTGAAGAAATGCAAGCTAAAATAAAAACAAAAGCACGACAACATGGGCAACAGTTAGTTGAAATCATAAATAAATATAACCAATAAAAATCAATATGATGATTTATAATAATTGATAAATCATCATATTTTATGTTGTATTAACTATGCTTTTTTAAAACCGCATAAAAAAAACCATCACCACCATTTTCAATAGGTAAAAATTGTTTAAGTTCACCTTGTAATTTGGCGCTGGTGTTTTCTTGTAAAAAACGCTCAATTTGTAATTTATTTTCGTCTGGTAGAATTGAACAAGTGGCATAAACTAAAGTACCACCAATTTTTAAATAAGACCAAATATTAGTTAAGATTGCATGTTGTAGCTCAGTTAATTGGGCAATATCATTATCTCGGCGTAACCATTTTATATCTGGATGACGGCGGATAACGCCTGTTGCGGAGCAAGGTGCATCCAATAAAATACGGTCAAATGAACGCCCCTCACACCACTGCTCTGGCGTTAAACCATCACTAACTTTGACTTCCGCCTGCTGTTTTAAACGAGTCAAATTCTCATCAATACGTTTGGCTCGGTTTGCATCCACATCCACAGCTAACACTTGTGCCTTTGGCGCTACCTCTAAAATATGCGTGGTTTTACCACCAGGTGCCGCACAAAGATCCAGAATTTGCTCTCCATTTTGTGGTGCTAATAAATAAGCAGCATACTGAGCAGACAAGTCTTGTACTGTCACTGCACCGTCATCAAAATGGGGTAATTTAGCAACATTGACGGGCGATAATAACCGCAATGCACAAGGTAATTGATCATGTGGTTCTGACTCAATGTGCTGTTTTGCTAACAGTTTTTGATATTCTTGAATTGAATATTGGTTTTGGTTAACCCGCAACCACATTGGCGGTTTTTGGTTATTCGCATCAATAATTGTTTGCCACTGCTGTGGGTAAGCTTGCTTTATACGAGTCAATAACCAACTTGGGTGTAATGTTCGGCTATTTTGTTGCTTATCATCTTGCATAAATTTTTGTTGTAATGATGCTTGCTGACGCAAAAACTCACGTAACACGCCATTAACTAATCCTTTTAATGGCGCCTTTTGCAAAGTATTTACTGCATCAACTGTTTCACCAACAGCGGCATGTTCGGGAATACGTGTATAAAGGATCTGGTAAATACCCACTAACAATAAATAGTGCAAAACCCTATTTTTACCTGTCAAAACCTTACTCATTAAGGTATGGATATAAAAATTGAGCTCGGGTAATACTCGCATCACACCAAAACACATTTCTTGCACTAGTGCTCGATCTTTATCCGCTATTTTGTGATGCAAAGCAGTCAGTGTGGCACTTAATGATTGCCCTTCTTCTAATACATTAAAAATAGCTTGCGCACAAACAGCTCGTATATTTTGGTGTAATTTTTTATTCATAAATCATGACAACCTTAATTTATCTATTGTGATTAGTTTATAAAATTAAAGATCCAATCCAACCAGCAATAAATAACGGAATATTAAAATGGGTAAATGTTGGGATAACACTATCTCGAATATGGTCATGTTGCCCATCACTATTTAATCCAGACGATGTCGCTAAAATAGTATCTGATGGTGGTGATCCTGCATCACCAATCGCACCCGATGCGCCAATTAAACATACCGTGGCAATCGGTGAAAAACCAAGTTGTACACAAAGTGGCACATAAACAGCTGCAATGATTGGGACGGTTGAAAATGAAGAGCCAATCCCTAATGTAATAACCAAGCCAATTAGCATCATTACAAAGGCAGCAATCACTTTATTTCCTGCAAATAAAGCTGCACTATTAATAACAAGCGGTTCAATTTCATGCGTTTGTTTTAATACTTCGGCAAATCCTTGCGCTGAAATCATCACAAAGCCGATCATTGCCATCATTTTGATGCCGTCAGTAAAAACACCATCCGCTTCGCCCCATTTAATCGATCCCGATACAATAAAGCAAATAAAACCAATTAAGGCACCTAAAATCATTGAGCCGGTATAAAGTTGAACGGAAAAAGATAACGCAATTGCCAATAATGAAACAATAAGTGAATGCTTATTCACCTCTTTTACAGCACCTTGATTCGCTTCGCTACGAATAATTTTATATTCTCTTGGTTTACGATAACTAACAAAGATAGCCCATAATAAGCCAACAAACATACCTAACGCAGGAATAGCCATGGCATGCATTACATTAACATGGCTTACATCCATGCCAGATGCGGTAATATTTTTTAATAAGATTTGGTGCAAGAAGATATTGCCAAATCCCACCGGTAAAAACATATAAGGAGTAATTAATCCGAATGTCATAATACACGCAATCATTCTTCTATCAAGCTGTAGCCGTGACATCACATATAATAGGGGCGGAATTAAAAGAGGTATAAAGGCGATATGAATCGGAATTACATTTTGAGAAGAAATACTTACTAGTCCAATAATAACAATCAAAATCCATTTGATACGTTTTTTAGCATCACTTGATGTCAGCTGTTTAATCGCTTTATCTGCCAATAATTCTGGTAAGCCAGATTTTGATATCGCCACAGCAAATGCACCTAGCATGGCATAAGAAAGTGCAATATTTGCCCCATTGCTGATGCCTGTGTTAAAGGCATCAATGGTTTCTTTTAACGATAAATGGCTAAATAAACCGCCAACAAATGCCCCAATGATTAAGCTAATAACAACATGGACACGGCAAAGCGATAAAATTAACATACAAATTACCGCAACCACAACTGCATTTATTGACGAGAACAAATCAAGCATTGTATTCATAAGATAGATTCTTAGTTAAGAAGCAAAGCTTATTATTGTAGGCGATAGGTATTGAAAGTGCAATTGATAGTGTATACTCACTGTTTTGCAATAGACAAAACCAAATTCGTGTTACTGAAGTCATTTTAAGCATAAAAGCTTTTATATTAAAGTCAATATATTAAAGTCAAGTTATTGTGGAGCGTTGTTAATGAGAAATAATATCGACGGACATTTTTTATTAATTGGTTTAATGGCCTACCCTATTCGCCATAGTTTATCCCCGCAAATGCAAAATACGATTTATTCAAAATTGAATGTTCCTTATGTTTATTTAGCATTTGAAGTTGATCAAGAAAAACTTGCTGATGCAATTAAAGGACTTAGAGCATTAGGTTTGCGTGGCAGTGCGGTATCAATGCCCAATAAGCAGCTTGTCTGCCAGTACCTTGATAAGTTAACGCCGGCCGTTGAATTAAGTGGCGCGTGTAATACGATTTCCAATGATAATGGTGTGTTAACTGGCTATAACACAGACGGAATGGGTTACATGCGTATGCTTAAAGAAGCCAATATTGATGTGATAGGCAAAAAAATAACCATTCTTGGAGCGGGGGGTGCGGCAACCGCCATTGTTGTACAAGCGGCACTTGATGGAGTAAAAGCAATCACCATCTTTAATCAAAAAGATGAATGCTATACAAAGATAGAAGCCATTGCGAAAAAATTGAATCAAACGAGTCAATGCCATGTGCGTGTTATCGATCTCGCCGATAAAGATCAATTACGCAAAGAGATTGCAGATAGTGTTGTGCTTTGTAATGCAACAGGTGTTGGGATGAAGCCGTTAGAGGGGCAAAGCTTAATTACTGATGCCACGATGTTAAGACCTGATCTTATTGTTACCGACTGCATTTACAGCCCACGAAAAACCAAGCTATTAGAAATGGCGGAGCAACAAGGTTGCCGAACATTAAACGGTATTGGCATGATGCTATGGCAAGGTGCTGCTCAAATAAAAATTTGGACGGGTGAAGATGCACCGATTGAATATGTGAAAGAACAAATGGGTTTTAATGATTAATGAATAATCTAAGTTTTTAACGATTTTATTCACGATGGATAATCAGTGATAAATATTGTTAAGCGTTATAAAATCACCGTCTATTAATGCAATTGCTAGCTAATGGAATATGAAATGAAAACAATTACCATAAAAGAACTTGAGATCGGTTTGGGTGCACCTAAAATTATTGTACCTATTGTGGGTAAGACTCAAGCAGAATTAATTGATGAAGTTAAGTTTTTACAATCTATTGATTTTGACGTTTTAGAGTGGCGTGTTGATCACTTTACTCAAGTTGACAATATCAATGCCGTAAAACAAGCAGCTAAAAGCATAGCCGATTTACTGCCCAATAAACCGATTTTATTTACGTTTAGAACCGCAAATGAAGGGGGGGTTAAACCTTGGCCACTCGCATCTTATATTCAGTTGAATAAAGAAATGGCGTGTAGTGGGCTTATTGATCTTATTGATGTTGAGCTATTTATTGGTGATGATGATGTAAAAGATATTATTGCCGTTGCACACAAAAATCAGGTATTTGTTGTCGCATCAAACCATGATTTTGAAAAAACACCATCCAAAAGTGATATTATCTACCGATTAAGGAAAATGCAGGAACTGGGTGCTGACATTCCTAAAATTGCCGTCATGCCACAAACAACAGATGATGTATTAACACTACTTGCAGCAACCACCGAAATGAACCAACAACATGCAACCACCCCCATTATTACCATGTCTATGGCTGGGCTGGGTGTGGTGAGCCGTATTGCAGGTGCGACATTTGGCTCAGCAATGACCTTTGGCGCTGCCAAACATGCTTCGGCACCGGGTCAATTAGACGCCAAACAATTACGCTCTATTTTAGATGCCTTGTACCAAAGCCATAGCTAATTTAACATCAATCCGTTAATAATGAATTGGCGTGCCAATGTAGAGCGGTGATGAAGTGTTTGCGCTTCATTATCAAAATCTTCATTTACAACCACATAGCGAATTTTACTCCCCCAAATTGTTATGTGGTTGTACAAAATTTAGGTTTGGGATATGTATAATAAAAATAAATTTAGCTCGCTTGATATCAATTATTTTTTTAATTCAGATCAACGCAATACCATTAAAGATTTTGCCTATGCCGATATTCTAGGAACAGCAGATATTTGTGGTTATCAAATTATGTTTTTTTATATTGCCGATAATATTGAAGTTTTATTAATTGATGAAGTGATAGATAATATATTGTTACTTGATAAAGCCAATCAAATTTTGAATTTCTTGGGTTTTGAGTTTAAATTAGGCTCCCCGTTTATTTTAACCGATACCTTTAATCATAATTATATTCTTAAAGATCATCTTTATGAAGATCATATGCGTTACTACTATAAAGTCGATGAACAATTAATTGTCCTTGGCATTAATTATGAAGGCATTTTGCTATCCTTTGAATTAATCAATAATAAAAGCATTATTGACAATAGGCTGGCATTTTCTTGCTAGCTAGTTGTAGACGTATACCTATCCCCAATAGGTTATGTGCAATAAGCAACTTTATTACAGCTAATTGATTACACAATTTGTGTAATAAAATTAATCATCACTTTTAACTAGCAAATGCACAATTACAAAATGCGGTGATTATGGCATACCGTCATATTCCCAATAAAAATCACTCGCTAATTTATCAAAAGCGGGGATACCATCAGCAGGTTTTATACAAGCCAGCTTTTCATCTATGGATTGTCTAACTTTATCCCAATCATATTGATTTAATAATAAAATTTTATATCGTTTTGGCTGTTGAATTCTACCCTTATTTAAATTGAGTATTCCTTCTGGAGTTGCGACAATGATTGAGTAAATATCAGAATTATCCTCGCCAGTAATACCGATATTCATCTCTAATAAATAAAAAACTGCATTATCTTCTGGCTGCCACAGCCAAGGATCACCGATATCTGGAGACCAGTAATATTTCACTTCAAATTTTTGTTGTTTAATTTTCATTTATAGCCCGCATCAAAATAAACATTATAAGGCGCTCACTGTAATTATAATATCGAGAACGCCTCAATTATCATTGCTTAAATCTTATTTTTTTACCAATATGGTAAAGCTATCGATCGTATTAACCTTAATATTTAGCTACTTAGGTATTCCATTAAACCAATGATAAAAATCAAGACACAATGAATTATTGACAATCTATTGAATTGCAATGTTAGATACATCTCATCTTCGTAATCAATAACATTATTTTCGTAAAGTAGAAAAGCATATGTTGATACCAAAGATAAATATAAAAATAGACAAAAATACAAACTTATTTACAGAATCGAGTTTGTATTAATTTTAAATTTTGTTTTAATTCTATGACATCTTTTAGTTTTTCGGCTTCCATAGGTAAGCTTCGAATTAATAAATTTGCATTTTTCTTTAATAAATTCAGTAAAGATGTGTATTCTATTTCACCACTATATACGACTTCTTTTTTATCAAACCGATTATCTATAAATTTGATTTTACAAATTTTATTAATACAAAAAACTTCAAAATAAAAAGGTCCATCCATAAAGTAAAAATGAGTTATGTTATTTTGCTGAATTTTACAAGCTTCTTTTAACCACCAATTTAATATAACTACGGTAAAATCATCCCATTGTTCATCAGGAAAGAAAATGTTCCCGATCTGAAAATATATTTTTGAGAATATTTGCGTTGATATTTTACTTTTTGATACGCGAATAGAATCAGGGGGGATAATTAAATTAATCATTAACAATATCCTTTAGGATAAACCGTTGCAATTGTTTTGACATTGGCCATCATTATCGTATGGCGAAGCATTTGATGTATATCTACATGCTCGCATTTTTACTCAATATTATAATAACCCATATTAAAAATATTCATACTGTTATGGTGCTAGATTCAATATTTTTTCCAAAAATTGTTTTATAAAAATTTGTTTTATAAAAAAGCACACTTTATTTAAATCAATTCACGCAAATATTATGTTTTGTCATAAATTATTTATGATTTGGATATTTACTTTAGAATCTATTTGTAAAAATTATTCAGGATTCTATACCATTTAACCTAACCAAAGCCGATAGCCACTTCAATTTTTCTGTGAGCCAATCAGATCCTCGCCAAAAAATTGGGTATAGCGTTTAAATAATAGGTAGCGAATCATGCTTTAGTTAATTCCATGCTGTAACACTAATCACTTAAAATCCGCACTGTAATATTTAGTTTCATTGGCTAGTAGGTATAATATCCCTTTAGGAAATTGACGACAAAATAAGGAATTTTGGGTGAATGACAAACTAAATACTTATCAATATGCTTAATGTATTAGTCCGCACATCATAATGATAGGCTTGTAGCAAAAGGATTAATGCCATTATTTTTCGTCGCGTTACAAATAAAAAATCAAATAAAATCAATGTCCTTTCTGACTAATTTTTATCATGCTCAGCTAATCTTTCTTTATGATACATCCTAGCCCTTGTCCCTGATATCATGTACTAAGCTGGGTGTGCTTGAGCAGGATTTATGTTAACAATAAAGTGCTTTGATATTCTCAAATAACCCCGTTGATTTAGGCTCAGGTTTTAGCCAAGTATAGTAATCTGATACGCTAACTTCTCAGTGACGGCAGACTAGCAATAATGGGTATGGTAACAAATGTTGCTTTATATATTGGTACTTCACCAGTTTGTGCGCTAAATTTTTTGGCCACAATGTCCTCCTATGATTGTTAGTTATATCATAAAGATGACATAGGTTCATTTTTTGGCGAGGCTCTCATTTTGTTAAAATGAATTCTGATAAGTCGTTAGCGTCTGTTAGATTAAGTTTAAACTGCTACCTAATCTGGTAATTACAGTTTTGACTGTCGCCTATTTATGAGTAATAAATAATAAATTCTATGTTATTCTACACGGTATTTATTGTTTAAAGAGAAAAATAAAAAAACAATGAACGCGATAAAGCGATGTTTGGAATTTATTCTATTTCCTCCTATAAAAGTAAATAAAGCACTCCTTACCCAGCGATTACATCATAAAACCGTGTTGATTACTGGTGCTACTTTTGGTATCGGTGAAGCGCTTTGTTATCAGATAGCAGACATTGATTGTAGACTCATTTTAGTCGCGCGCACAACAGAAAAACTAGAAACGATAAAGCAACAGATAACCAGTCAAAAAGCAACGGTGCACGTTTTTTCTGTCAATTTATCCGATGAGCAACAGCTTAACGAGTTTATAAAAATATTATCTCAATTTACAATTGATATTTTTATTAATAATGCTGGTAAATCTATCTGTCGTCCAATTATGCAATCATTAGACAGATACCATGATTTTCAAAGAACAATGCAATTAAATTATTTTGCTCCAGTGAAACTTTGCTTAGCATTAATTCCTGAATTACAAAAAAATAAAGGGCAAATTATTAACGTATCAGCAATTAATGTATTATTAGCGCCAACCCCCTACTGGGCAGCTTATCAAGCTTCTAAAGCCGCTTTTGATCAATGGCTGAATTGTGCCAGTAGTGAGCTTGCTATCAACAAGATCACCGTTTCTAGCACCTATTTGCCGTTGGTTAAGACTAGAATGATAGCACCAACTAAAGCATATCAACAAGCGCCAGCAATGCGCGCTGAACAGGCTGCAATGCGTATTAATAACTTATTGATTAACCGTAAGACATATTATAAGCCTTGGTGGAGTATATGGGCGCAACTAACTTCCGTTTTATTATATCCATTATGGTTAAAAATAACACAGTATTATTTACGGAATAAAAAATGATTAAGACTTTAAAAATACTCTATCAATGTAACTTATTAACCTTTAGAGGAATTTGGTATTTAATTTGTGCAATAAAAGTTGTCGGCATCAATTTAATGACGTTGCTTTATATAAGCAAACGGTTTTACCCACAAAAAATTGCGTTTCAAGATGAAAAAGATAATATTAATTTTTGTACCCTATATAAACAATCACAACATTTAGCTGATCAACTAGCTACTTTTTATGGTGTTAAAGCTAAACAGAAGATTGCAGTGATGGCTTATAACCACATTTATTTAGCACACACTCTCTTTGCTTTATCTGTATTGGGCGCAGATATCTATTTATTAAATGCACAGATGTCTGCGACACAATTTAAAAAACTAGACGAAGCGTATTCATTTGACTTAATTATTCATGATCCAGAGATTAAATTTTTACAGAAAGAAAATAACCTATTAACTTATCACGACAATTTTCCTTCTATTCAACGATTAATAAATGGTCGTTTAATGAAAACAACACAAAAAAGAAAAGTGTGTCATTTTCCCAAAATCATTGTATTAACCAGTGGCACAACAGGCAATTTTAAAATAGCGGGGCGCAGCACAAAAGCTAAAGGGTTTATCATTCCTTTTACTGCTTTATTTACAAAATTAAAACTTAATCAGTATTCAAGCATTTATATCGCAACACCAATTTACCATGGGTTTGGTATTGCTACATTTTGCATAGCTGTACTGCTCGGCTCTACTATTTTTTTACATAAAAAATTTACAACACAAGAAGCTAGCCAGTTATTAGATAAACATAAAATAGAGGTTATTACTTTAGTTCCGTTAATGCTAGGTCGTTTACTTAAGTATGATCACACCAAGTTACTAAGTTTGAAATGTATTATTAGTGGTGGTTCACCTTTAGCAGAAACGCTTGTTCAAGAAACACAAAATAAATTGGGGCCAATGCTATTTAATTTATATGGTACATCTGAGGCCGGTATATGTACAATTGCCACACCTGAAGATTTAGAAAAACAACCCAGTTGTATTGGCCGCCCAATTAACGGATTACATATAAAATTAATGCAAGATGGGCAGGAAATAGTTAAAGGAATAGGCGAATTATGGATTAAGTGCGCATGGTCGATACAAGCTAACAAATGGATCTCAACAGGTGATTTAGCGTATAAAGATCAACATGGATATTTTTATTTACAAGGTCGAAAAGATGACATGATTGTATCAGCAGGAGAAAATGCATATCCTTATGATCTTGAACAACAGTTACTAGAGCATCCAGCAATTGAAGAAGCCACAGTCATACCCATCAACGATGATGAATTTGGACAACGATTTGTTGCTTTTATTATATTAGGAAAAAACCAAGTTTTATCTAACGAAGCATTGTTTACTTGGCTGCGTAGTAAAGTGGCTCGTTATCAAATGCCGAAAAAAGTCATTGAGCTAAATGAAATGCCTATAACGGCTATCGGTAAGGTTGATAAGAGGCAATTACATACTCTATTATACAATGAAGATATTGGAACATTTTATTAGAAGTAATGATGGTTTAGTTTATTATACAAATAATCATTATTAAATTAGGATGATAACTAAACATTGATAATATCTGGTGGGTGAAAATAGTTCCAACTTCATTTAGTTTAAAATTACCTAAATTAAAATTATAAACAAGGAGATGATTTTTCTTATTAGGATCTTTGGGATCTGTAATAGAGCATGCTTTGGTTAAGTCTATGCTTTAACACTAACCGATTAAAATCCGCACTGCAATATTGGCTTCCCCAGTCACTAGGTAGCTAAACTAACCATTATTATCTGTCTAAAATTGATTTATTGTTCCAAGTTTACTTGATCATCATAGCATGAGGGAATTTCGCTATCTAAAGCAGGCAAGTATTTATCATTCACAATATTATATGCTTGTTTTCTATAAGGGTATTTAGCAATTATGTTTTTAATGTCGTTATATAAGTCTTCTTTTTTAAACCACACATTACCACATTGACCACAACCAAAAAATGGGGGGACATCTTCAATATAAGAAACAATACCTGCACATGTTTCTTTAGGGCACTTTAATCCATTTACAACAGCAGTTTGTTTATCCTCTGGCTTATTTAATAGCATCGAATTAATGTCATAACTCATTGATCAATAATGGCATTTTATCATAATGAATTTCATATTCTTTTGGCGAGAAACCGAGATAAAAAGGTCTTGCTCTTCTGATGTTATAAATTCTTTTTTACAATGATTACATAATAACTTCATACAACCCTTTTTATTTTTATCATGAAGAATTTGCTACTTTTTTCTACACTATTTTAGCGATAGTTACGATTATACATAAAACTAATAATAACTAGGACACATGCTAACAAAAGTCGTTATAAATATATTCTTTTGGCATTATTATCAACAAAGAATTGCCTTAGCTTATCGGAAATAACGACATGTTTTTGAGATTCCTAATATCTTGCCATATAAAAGTTTTCTTTGATATTTTTTTAAAGACAATTCTATGAAACTTCTTTGATTTATTAGGCAAATAATTTAATATTGGTTCACTATCAGGCTTATGCCTATATATGATAATGAATGAAGAATATTTAAGACGTTATAGTCTGAATTGCTCTGACCATTGATAATGGCATTGGCATCAAGGCATTTAACCTCTTTTAAAAAACCTTTATAACCTGACAGCAGATTTGCAAGCTTAAGTGAAATAAAATCCGACCCACCACTAAAACAAAAATCATAATTTGCAATCTGATCTGATTCAGATTCGAAACAATAGCTATTAGGATAATCAAATATTTTTATATTCATATATCATATAAAAAATACTTTAGATCGAACGATATTTTTGTTCAAAACAATTATTCTGTTTTTTAACGTTGCAAGAGGACGCCTGCACTGTCTAGCTGATGTTTTTCGATAAGGCGGTCGTAGAAATAGCGGTAACGCTAGCTGTTGTTAACACTTTGTTTGCTTTGGATGCAGTTAGGTTTGTTGCGACATTTCATTGTGAAATTCACCAGTAAACCTGATGCTATAAATCACGATCCTACACATATCTAATTATTGAGCCAGCTTCTATCATTTTATTTTTTAATAATATTTAATTTCGTATCGACCCATTACATCAAAAATAGGATCATAAATACTCTACACTTTCAAGAATAGCCCTACGCTTTAGGCTAACTAAAACAGATCCAGTAGTAGATAACATGTGACACTTTTTTACAATTTCATTTGCCATTTTTTGCGAGGATCATATCTGCTGTGTTTTTATGCTAACTAACCCGCCGAGGTTGTCGTACTGGTAGATGCGCTCTGTCAGGATGTGAGTAGGATGGGATGCTAACCTCGCAGGGGAGTGTTTGTGTTGCCAGCAGCTGTTATAGTAGTCTTTGAATTCGATGCTCAACTATCCTTAGGGGCATAATACTTCGTGGTGCAGACTGGCGCATTTATTTTAGAATTTATGCTATTTTCTTATATAGACATCCTGATATTGCAGTACTTTTTCTTTGTATAAAGAAGTGCTTATATAAGAGGTTAAATAACTTTGATTTAATTTACTATATCCATCTTCATTTAATTGGTCTGTTTGCCAATCACAAACTGGACATATTTCAAAAATCGAATCTTCATAATCCTTGAAAACAAGGTATCGACATGAGATACAAGCAACACCAGTAATTTCACTATCTGGATGATCAATTATTTTTATATCATTACCGGTAATGTCTTTTATTTTGTTTTCTAAGTATTTATTTCTAACTAACGATGATAATTTATAACTATCTAAAATATCATTGTTGTAAATCTGTTTCTTAGAAAGAGCCATAGATTGCTCATCAAGTATTCCATTTTCATATAAAAAATTTGTTCTATCGTCTAATTTTAAAGTAAATAAAGAGTGGTAATTTAAAAAGTTAATGACTTCACTATGAAAGAATTCTATACACATTATTTTTCTCGCGCTAAATCAATTGCCTCTTGGAATGGTTTTTTGCTTCTCCAACCGTCTTTATAATAAGTCCAATTCGGAGCGGTTACACTAAATCATACAACTTTTTTAAGGGTTTACGCAAAGCGCTTAAAAAAGCGCCGCATAGAAAACGATATTTTAAAGCAAGCTGCACTAATTATGGGGTGAAAATGACTATCCTAAACGCAAACCGACATCGTTATAGCACGACAAAACGATGTCAATATTTCGTATTATCAAGATATTATGCTTATTACTAATGTAAATTGAATAAACAAAAATCAGTAGGATTTTATGCAGATAAAGTAGTGACGCTATTTAACCGAAGCTATCATTGTTATGGTACAAGGCGAATTGGTTTTGATTTGCAAAAAGAGAACATTTGGGTATCACGCTGTTACATTGTTCGGCTGATGAAATTCTTATTGCTCGTATCAAAATACGTCGTTAAACGTTATTGTAATTATCCCCTTAATTTTTATTTGAAATGTGTTGCCATTCCAATTTTCTACTTTTTTGCTGTACTATTTTAGGGGATAGTTAGCATTTGAGAGATAGTTACAACGTCAATTGAGTAAAAAATTCGGCATCATAGACAATATTTAGACAGATAAACGGAATAGCATTACAATATTTTTAGGTAATATAATCCTGCTATAGAAGATTTATCTTGCTAGAATGGATTGAGTTGCTGAGTGATCTGAATCTTAATTAGTATGCTAAACTGCAAAAAACGAGCTTAGTTTTAGCATCGACACGATGATTATGATTACAACAATTTATTTAGACGTAAGCAAAAATATAAGGAGTATTCACTTATGATAGTCTTATCGACCAAAGAAGTTGAAGTTATGTCAAATAAAGGGAGCCAAGAAAGATACATTTATTCCATAAAAAAAATTGTTGATAACGAAGTAGCTTGGGTCTTAGACGATGACGGGTTTGCCTTAACCGGTAGAAATGATAACAATAATGAAGTTCTTATATTATGGCCTGCTCGTGAATATGCTGCAAATTGTGCTTTAGGTGGCTGGAAGAATTATAAACCTAAGGCATTATCGCTTGATTATATAATGAATAAATTATTGCCTGATTTATCAGCCAAAGGAACTCAAGTTGGTATTTTCTCCATTCCTACGTTATCAAGCACTCCTATTGTTAATGCTGAGAGCTTATTAATTGATTTAGAAAACGAATGTAGTAATTATATTTAAAACTAACCCCGAATGAAGTAATCCAAACTTGTAATCGGACAAAAGCAAAGACAATTTCTAACTGAGTAATTCATTGTATATAACTTGTGATATCAAATTAGAAGAGTGCTTATTATTGGTGAAATAACCTATGGAAAAATTTCTCGAATTACTAACTAAAAAAGGGGTAAAACACGTTGTTCAAGATAATAAAGTTATCATTAATGATAATTTGCGTTTAAGAAACAAAGAAATTAGTGTCTTGCCAGACAATTTACTTATCCATGGTGATTTAAATTTAAGTAAAACAAAAATACAAATACTACCAAAAAATATGGCTATTCATGGTAGTTTGAATTTAACAGACTCCGAAATCCAAGCCTTACCGAATGATTTTACAATTAGTGGGGATTTAAATTTATCGATCACTAAAATTAAAGTCTTACCGGATAATTTATCTGTGGGTGGTAATTTGTATTTAGAATTTACAGACATCAAAGCGCTACCTGAAAATCTGGCTATTGGTGGTGATTTGAATTTAGCTCACACAGATATTCAATCATTACCTGAAAACTTATCAATTAGTGGTAATTTAGATCTTACCTATTCAATGATTAAAGCATTACCAGATAACTTATCAGTTGGCGGCAATTTAGATCTTACCTATTCAATGATTCAGACATTACCGGATAACTTATCGGTTGGTGGCAATTTAAATCTAGCAAATACAGATATCGAAACATTACCCAAAAACTTATCGGTTGGTGGTGACATATATTTAATAAATAGCCAAATTAATAGATTGTCTGAAAATTTATCGGTTGGCGGTGATTTAGACATAGCAAATACCAATATTCAATTATTAGGCGAAAACTTAACTGTTGGGGGAGATCTTGATCTAAGAAATACCCATATCAAACAATTACCTCAAAAAATTTCTGTTAACGGTTATCTAAATTTAAGAAATACCAGAATAAAAACATTACCAGAAAATTTATCGGTAGGAGGATATTTAAGTGTTGCTAATACAGACATTCAAGTATTGCCTAAAAATTTATTTATTGGTGGTCGCTTGAATATAGAGTCAACCAAAATCAAATTATTACCTGAAAATTTATCCGTTGCTTGTGGTATATATTTAGATGTAGATAAAGTACAGAATATAGTTTATCGCAAAAGCAACCAAGGCAACTTAACAACCATTTTTGCTTGTTGGGCTAATGGGGGATTTGCTATTCAAGCAAATGGCTTTTTTGGCACAGTTGATGGCTTTTATAAAATGATTGATGAAAATTTTTCTACAGAAAATGCGATAAAATACAAAAAAATAGCTCAGGAATGTGTAGAGGAGCTAGCCCAAAAGCTTAACAAGCCGTCGCCGAGATAAGTAAGATGGATTAAAAGCACAAATCTATCTAGCTGAAGTAATATCGCATCTTAATATGATAAGTAGGCAATTAAGATGCCTAATTTTACGCCAAGGTGGTCTGTTAAGATAGATCCATTTTGATATTAAACAACACATTGGTAATATTAAAAAAACTTGCTAACATACAAACAATGGATCTTGTGATGTGGCAAGAATGGAATATTTTTATAAGATCATAGTTGAAGTTGATACTGTGATATTAAATTGGCTGGTAAGGTTGATAGTTCTATGAATATAAATACAAGGTGGTTAACTTTTGTATTAGTTGATAATAATGAATCATTCCAAGAAATACAGGCTAAGATAGCATCGGCATTTCAATGTAAATTATCCTGTAAAGATGAAAAAGGTCGTTATATTGCCAGAGCTGAATTGGCCAATTTTAGCATAGCCGTTATAGACAAAATTGATATGCTTAGTGAATTATTGTGTGATGAGCATTATACGCTTGAAATAACAATAATATCTGATGAATATTTTAATTCTGAATTTGAAAGTTATATCAAACAAATTCTAACTAATCATTTTATACAGTGGAAATGTTCAGTTTGGTCTCCTGTCGAAGTTACTCCACAGATTTAAAGTGAACTTTATCTTTAGCACCTAACAAATTAGCATACCAATACATGATGTTGATCCTCGCCCTAAAATCGGCAAATGTCACCTTTATAATATAACGAATATGCTATAACGAACAATCATAAGCGAACACATTATGGCACAAAAAATTGAGTGCAAAGTTCAAACAGCAGACGGTGAATTATGCTTTATCTAATGCCCGTCTTTCATTAGCTGAAATCGTTAATCATTTAGGTATTGGTAAATCAACGCTGGATAAATGGGTTAAGCAACTTAATCCTAACCAGTAACCGTGAGCTAACTAATGAGCCACCAAAAATTATCGCGCTAAAAACAGAAAACAAAGCACTAAAAATAGCCAATGAAATGCTAAAAAAGCGCATGTGTACTTCATCAACCACCCAAGACGGTGAAGTACCAATATATGAAGCAACCGTTGTCATCGTATCTGGCACTGCCGGTCTGTTGTCAGTTGAAAGTAAGTGTATCTGGTATGCACAAGAGCTTTATTTGTGTTCTTCGGGTTTAAATAAAGAAGTCAAAGAAATTGATGATAAAAAAGGATAAACCAATGAAAATTATTAAACGAGTTGTTAGATTATTTGCATTGAAAAATACATAACAAACCTATTCATATGATTAGGTCATCTTAAACGGTATTGAGATAACCGATACGGTATGCCCATTCAAATCAAGTTCTAGCACAATAAAAATCAGTCAGAAAACCCATTGATTTTATTAAAGTTTTTATTTAAAAAAAATAATAACATTAATCCTTTTATTGCAAGCTGTATCTTATGGTTTACTGATTAATACATTAAGTATATTGATCAGTATTTAGTTTGTACCACGCTCCAAAATACCTTATTTTGTCGTCCATTTCTCAAAGGAAAGCGACGACCTAGTGGCCCAAAAAACCAATATTGCAACGCTAATTTTAAGCGATTAGTGTTACAGATTAGTGTTACAGTATGGACTTAGCCAAAGTCTGAAGCAAACGGGCAATTGTTGAAATAATGCCATTGCTGAAAGTTTTTCCATCCGTTAACACCCATGATTCATGATGATAACAAAACAAGGAAGAAGCCAATAAAGCCTATTCGCCTATATCAAAACCGATTATAAGTAGGTTTGCCGACACGGAGTTAATAACTGGGTATCGCCTAAGCAATATGAAAAGTCGTATGACCTAAATAACACTTTTATAGCAGTGAGTTTTGTCTAATACTTTGGCAAGGATAACTTGATTCACAAAATACGTTTTATGTTGGCAATTTACAAGGTGTCGGTCGAATTTATCCATAAACTTTTTAATCTGACAGACACAAAATAAAAACTAGTAGCTGTCAGATTAGGTTTGAGCTAACACAGGCAGGTTACGTCAGAACTAACAAATCTAATTAACAAAAAGCAATATTTCTGCTTGAAATATTACTTTTTTATTTATTATTAACCTAAAAGCAATGCATCGTCAGTCACTTTTTCACCGCGTGTTTTTTCAAACATATCTAATAAATCGGTTACGGTTAATTTTGCGCGTTGTTCACCTGATACATCAAGTACAACTTGACCTTGATGCAGCATGACTGTTCGATTTCCATATTCCAATGCTTGTTTCATTGAGTGGGTTACCATCATCGTCGTTAAATGGTTTTTTGAAACAATTTTATCAGTCAGATCTAAAACAAACTGTGCTGTTTTAGGATCAAGTGCTGCGGTATGTTCATCAAGCAATAATATTTTAGAGGGTTTTAATGTTGACATTAACAAACTAATAGCTTGTCTTTGACCACCAGAAAGTAAGCCCATCATATCCGATAATCGATTTTCAAGCCCTAAATTTAAAGTCGCCAGTTTTTCTTTAAATATTGATCTGATATTGTTATTAAGTGCTGAAGCGAGAGTAAAACGATGGCCTCGATTGTAAGCAATAGCAAGATTTTCTTCGATGGTTAAGTTTTCACAAGTTCCAACCATAGGATCTTGGAATACTCGTGCCACCATGCTAGCCCGCTTCCATGCTGGCCAGTGGCTTACATTTTGTTCATTGATAACAACACTACCTGAGTCAGCAAATAGATCTCCGCTAATGACATTGAGCAACGAGCTTTTTCCTGCACCATTACTACCAATTATGGTAACAAATTCGCCTTCACTAATTTTTAGGTTTAATCCTCGTAGCACATAATTTTCAATTGGTGTACCTTGATTAAAAGTTAATTGTAATTGTTCAACTTTAATCATGCTTATTTCCCTCTTCTTTTAGCGTGTTTTTTTAGTTGTTTTGGTACCACAAGAGCTAGCACAACCAATATTGCGGTAATCAGATTTAGATCCTCTGTTCCAACGCCGATTGTTTGTAGGAATTCATTGCTTAATGCAAAAGCAATAAATAAGCGATACAAAATAGAGCCTAAAATAACTGAAAGCATAACAAGCCAGATACGTTTTGTTGGAAAGATGCTTTCACCCAGGATAATTGAAGCAAGCCCGATGACAATTGTTCCAACACCAATGGTAATATCTGCGCCACCTTGAGTTTGTATAAATAACGATCCACCAAGTGCAATTAAGCCATTTGATATTGCCATACCGAGGATGGTTATTCCTCCAGTTGGTATGCCTTGGGATTTTGCCATTCGTTGATTGGTTCCCGTCGCTCTTAATGCTAATCCTATCTGGGTCTTCAAAAATAAATTGAGTAATGCCCAACACACAATGACAAATCCCAGCACCAAAAGCGGTTGTATAATATATTGATTACTGTAATCATCAGCAATAAATGGTGAAAATATGGTTTTGGCATCCAGTAAAGAAAGGTTAGGTGAACCCGCCATTCTTGGTGTTTCATCCATAATATAAGGTGCAAGACCTAATATTCTTAAATTAATAGAATAAAGCCCTATCATTACAATAATGCTCGAAAGTAATTGTAGAATATTGAGCTTAACATACAGTATGCCTGTCATTGCGCCAGCAAGGCAACCAGCAAGCATACCGAATAACGTCGCAATCCAAGGATCGATACCGATATAAATGCATAATCCACAAATTGCGCCACCAAGAGGGAAGCTGGCATCAGCCGTCAGATCAGGAAAGTCAAGTAAACGAAATGAGATAAATACACCTAAACTCACTAAGGCATAAATAAGCCCAATTCCAATTGAGCCTAATAAAAATTCAAAAGACATGAAAAAATCCATTCAAGTTAACCGCCAAAATGGCGGCATAGTTATAAAAGAGTAACATTATTTTTCGACAATTTTTGCCGCTGATTTCAATATATCATCAGATAACGTAACACCTTGGCGTTCAGCCGCCTTTTTATTTATCGTTAGTTGAGTAACATTGCCCACTTGTGATGGGATATCACCGGGTTTTTCACCATTCAGTATGCGGATAACAATTTTACCTGCCTGACGACCAAGATCATAATAACTCATTCCCAAAGCAGCAATCGCCCCACGTTCTGCTGATTCTGGGTTTGATGCTAAAAGAGGTATCTTGCTTTCGTTTGCTATTTTTACTAGCGCTTCATAGGCAGAAACCACATTGTTATCAGTCGTGGTATAAAACATATCAACTTTACCTTTTAAACTTCTTGCGGCTGTTAATATATCCGAAGTACGTTGAGCTGGGGCAGCTATTATTTTCATACCTCGTTTTTCTAACTCAACTTGTAATTGTTTTAGTATAATTGTTGAATTTATTTCACTTGGGCTATAAACATAACCAATATTTTTAGTATCAGGTTTAATTTTTAGCATCATGTCAATTTGAGCATCTAATGATAACGCATCAGACACCCCAGTTACGTTGGTTTTTGATGCATTCCAACTTGGAATTAATTTTGCTGCTACAGGATCGGTAACGGCAGTGAAAACAATTGGAATTTGTTTGGTTGTCGCAACTAAAGCTTGTGAACTTGGTGTCGCAATGCCAACAATAACATCAGGTTTGTTAGCTACAAATTGTTTAGCGATTTGCGCTGCATTAGCGCTACTACCTTGTGCACTTGCAAAGTGTAATTTTAAATTTTCGCCAGCAATATAACCGCTATCTTTTAGTTCATCCTCAACACCTCGACGAACATTATCTAATGCTGGATGTTCAACAATTGCGGTAATAGCCACAAATTTTTGCTCAGATTTAGGATCTGCTGAAGAGTTAAATACTGCCAATGATAAGCTAAGTAGCATAAAAAATTTTATAATAGAATTACGCATATGGCACTCCTGTAATATTTTATTTACAACTAAGATAAATTCCAAGCTACTATAAAGCAAATTTAGATAATTTTCTAGAGTTAAAAAATAGCTGTAAATGTAAACATTTTTTTACATTAAATGTTGATTGATGAAACTAAAGTACACTTTGTTGTGTGGATAAAATTTTGTTATTTTATTAGCCCGAGGCTGTCGGTAATATTATTGACCTTAAATTAATTATGTATAACCTAGCTCTTTGCCCACCGAAATGAGCAAAGTTTTGTTGGTTACAATAGATTGGAATTAATTATTAGTCTATGACTTTGTAAGCGGATTGGATAACTTCAGGAGACAATGTTACACCTTGTTTTTTAGCAGCACCAATATTGATGGCAAGACGTAATGATTGTCCTATTTCTGGAGCAATGTTACCTGCTTTTTCACCCTGTAAGATTCGAACAACAAGTTTGCCTGATTGGCGTCCCACATCATAGTAACTCATGCCATATGCGGCAACAGCGCCTCGTTCAATTGCATCAGGGAAAGAGGCTAACAGCGGGATTTTATTTTCATTAGCAAATTTTACTAATGACTCATAAGCTGAAACAACATTGTTATCGGTTGTTGTGTAGATTAAATCAACTTTTCCTTTTAATGTATTGACGGCAGTTGAGATATCAGCGGTTCGCTGAGCAGGTACCGCAACTAATTTGATATTTTGTTGCGATAAAAGCGCTTGTAGGTTTTTTAATACCACAGTTGAGTTAATTTCACTTGGGCTATAAATGTATCCTACCGATTTAACATTGGGTACGATTTTTTTTATAAAGTCGATTTGTGGCCCTATTTCTTGATAATCTGAAACGCCAGTGATGTTTGTACCTGTAGGTTGCCAGTTTTTAATTAACTTGGCTGCAATTGGATCTGTAATACCGGCAAAAACCACCGGGATCTGTCTGGTGGCAGCCGCAGTTGCTTGAGCACTCGGTGTGGCAATTGCGACAATAACATCAGGTTTTGCTGCGACAAATTGTCTGGCAATTTGTGCAGCAGTTGCGCTACTGCCTTGTGCGCTTTTGTATTGAACCGTTAAATTTTCGTTTAACTTATAGCCATTGTCTGTTAATTCATCTTTAACACCATCACGGATTTGGTCTAAAGATGGATGTTCTACAATCGCGGTAATAGCGACATTTTTTATTGTATCTGCAAAACTAAAAAAAGGGGTAACTAAAAGAATTATTAGCGATAACAAAAAGCGTTTCATAATAAGAACTCACAAACTAGTACAATGGTGCCAGTTTAACTTTATCAAGCTAAAAAGTGAAGTTGTATTTTATTAATAAATGAGCTTATCAACGATAATATTGTAACAATAAACCATTCACCCAGCCGTTTTGCTGCTATTTTTATATTCATTAAGAAATCTTAATTTTTAGTTTTTTGTGTATTAATCTTGCTGTTGAGCAAATATAAACGGATTAACGCCACTTTTAGCAAAACCTTCTTCTTCTGTTTTTATATCTAAAATCAATGAGGCAATATCATCAGCGATGACTTCAATATGGGGATCTTTATCTTGATCAAATATTTTTAAATAACTATGGCAAGTGTCACAACACTCCGTTTTAATTGCTGCAAGTTCCTGTTCTAGTGACAGATATTGTATATCCTTCATATTATCGCAACAGGTGCACTTAATTCTAGGTACGTACCATTCACTTTCACATAAACTACAATGTAAATAGCGTAAACCACTGTGGCTACCTAATTGAATAACACTGGCTGAGGGCATGCTTCTGCAAACTGGGCACAACCAAAGTTTGTCTATATTTTCTGCGATGGCTTTGCCTTTGATTTGACTGGCCAGTTGGCAGTAGTAAACCGATAAAGCTGACCAAATAAAAATTGTTTCATCGCCATTAACTTGATCAAATTCACCTGTAAGTAAATGTATTGCTTTATTTTGCAACGCTTGAGAGCTATTTTTTTTTAGTTGCTCGATGACTAAAGTAATTTGCTCTGTTGTGTTGGCACATGAGTCCAACAATGATGCTAAGTAATCTTGCCACGTATTTGTAAGTGGTAAATTATCTAAACTTAGCGGGGGATGCTCACTATTTAATAAACATGCTACATCAATATCTATTGGTTTTTGCTTGAGTAAATCGGCTTGTTGTTCAACAATTTTTGCACAAAAGTTTAAATAATCGCTAATTGGGCTATTGTTTGCAAGGCTTTTCAAACGCTCAGCTCGATGTGTATAAAGTGTTTTAGGTGATGGATATAAAAGTAATGGAATTTGCCGAATAACGGAGCTACTTGCTTGTTGTTCAAGTTGATCTTGAGGAATGATTTTTATATTCATTATAAATGCTCATTGATTGTGATTTTCGATTGTCACTGGTTTTTTGCTTTTAAAATAATACCGCTGATAGTAACTATCAGCGGTAAATACAATTAGAGATAGAGAGTGTTATCATGCTGGTTTATGTTTAACATCCGCTGATTCTACTTCAGACTTTGCTTTTGTATTGAGTTCATTTTGATAAATTTTATCCATTTCTTCTTCATACCAAGCCGAATGATTTTTGCGAGCCCAAGCTCGTGATACATAGCCTGTTATCATTCCTTTAATAGATCCTTTAACCCAAATTGCCATATAAGCATGACCAATAGCAAGTAAAATTAAGCCAATAGCAGCAAGCGAGTGAAAGAATATCGCAATACGCACAACTGGTATTGGAAAATAATCAGAAAAGTATCGTCGCCACATGATCATTCCAGTTACAAACAAGACCAAAATTAAGCTCATAATGCACCAGAATAAAAATTTCTGACCGACATTATATTTACCAATGGGAATACCTTCTTCTTTACCCATAATCACTTTTTTAAAGTTTTTTATCCATAACAGATCTTGTTTATTTGGAATATTATGATGAGCAAGTTTTAAAAACATAAACATCAGCAGTACAAAGACAATACAACCAATAATGGGATGTAATGCTCTGACTAACTGTGGAGTGCCGAGTACCAACCCAAATAATTTAATGGATGGGAAAAACAAGGATAGCCCCGATAGTGCCGTTAAAATGAAAAGGCAAACCATGCACCAATGACAGAAGCGAACAAGAAGAGGGGTTCTTAATATCATGTTTTGCTTATTCATGATGATTCTCCTGTTGTGACAATGGGGAACTATGTTTACGCCGAAAAATGGGTAAACCTAGGCGTTTTCGAGCTTGGTTATCGGCTTCTTTTTCTTGTTCAATGTCTTGTTCATCTACCTCAATTGCGCCCACTCCCATATAATGGAATAGTAAGCCGCCAAATGTTGCAATAAATGCTGCCGCCGATAGCGGTTTCCAAATACCTTTCCAGAATTTAACCACTTCGCTAATTTGCGGATCTTTAGGTAAGCCATGATAAAGTTCAGGTTGATCTGCATGGTGTAAAACATACATAACGTGAGTGCCGCCTACGCCTTGTGGATCATAAAGCCCAGCCTGTGCAAATCCCCGTTTTTTCAAGTCTATAATTCGATTCTCTGCATGGCGAATCATATCTTGTTTTGTACCAAAATGAATGGCGCCAGTTGGGCATGTTTTTACACAAGCAGGTTCTTGCCCAACTGCCACACGGTCTACGCATAAAGTACATTTATATGAATGATTATCTTCTTTACTAATTCGGGGAATATTAAATGGGCAACCTGCGACACAATAACCACAACCTATACAATGTTCAGATTGAAAATCCACAATACCATTAGCATATTGAATAATAGCACCTTCTGATGGGCAAGCTTTTAAGCACCCAGGATCAGAACAGTGCATACAGCCATCTTTGCGAATAAGCCATTCAAATTTGCCGTTAACTTCAACTTCTGAATATCGCATGACAGTCCATGCTTTGGGTTCTAAATCTGCAGGATTATCATAAACACCAACGGTATTACCAACTTCAGCTCGAAGATCGTTCCATTCGCTACAAGCTACTTGGCAAGCTTTACAGCCAATGCACGTTGTCACATCAATTAATTTAGCTACTTCTTGTTGATAATCGCGAGCCCGTGGCGCTGGAGTTAATGTATTGGTTGCAGAGCGGCGAATAATATCTTGAGTTTGTAATGACATAATATAGTTTTCCTCCCTTATGCCGCTGTGGTGACTTTTTCGATATTGACTAAAAATGATTTATATTCTGGTGTTTGTGAATTCGCATCACCTAAATGTGGTGTTAATTCATTAACCAAAAATCCTTTCTTTGTCTGACCAGTGAATCCCCAAACAATTGGAATTCCAATGGTTTCGATTTGTTTACCATCAACAGTTAATGTCGGAAGTCGTTTAGTGACAACGGCTTTCGCTTTGATATAACCTCGGTATGACGTCACTTTTACGGTATCACCTACCTTTATGCCTTTTTTATTTGCAAGATTTTCACTTAGTTCAACAAATTGCTCGGGCTGAGTAATTGAAGCCAGCCTTGCATGTTGCGTCCAAAAATGAAAATGCTCAGTAATGCTGTACGTCGTGCCCACGTAAGGGAATTCGCTCGCCTTTCCTAAGCGTTCCAAATCTTCTTTAAATGCACGTGCTACAGGGCTACTTACTTGATTTGGATGTAATGGATTATTAGTAATTGGTGTTTCAAACGGTTCATAATGTTCTGGGAATGGGCCATCGACTAATCGGTTTAAGCAAAACAATCCACCTAAACCATCGTTATTCATAATAAAGGCGCCTGCCCCTGTATTTGGTGATAATGTTGCAGTAAAATCAGGCACATCATTACCAACCCAGCTTGAACCGTTCCATTTTACTAAAACTCGTTTAGGATCCCACGGCTTACCGTTTTCATCTGCTGAAGCGCGATTATAAAGTACGCGTCGATTCATCGGCCATGACCAAGCCCAACCTGCATGAATGCCTTTACCTGATGGATCACTTGGATCGCGTCGTGCCATTTGGTTGCCTTGCTCAGTCCAAGATCCACAGAATATCCAAATGCCTGATGAGGTTGTACCATCTGCTTTTAATTGTGAAAAGCCACTGAGTAGCTGTCCTTTTTTAAGAATCACATTGCCATTGGCATCAGTGATATCAGCCAGCGCACGCCCATTGTAATCTTTGGCTAATTCTTCAGCCGCTGGCCCTTGAGGATCTTCATAGTCCCAAACTAAGTTATCAATTGGATCGTGATAGGCTCCCCCTTCTTGAGCATATAGTTCTTTGATTCTTAAAAAGATACGAGCAATAATTTCAGGATCATATAAAGATTCATAAGGCGGGCGAGCTGCTGCCCAATGCCACTGTAGCCAGCGAGAAGAGTTCACTATTGTTCCGTTTTCCTCAGCAAAACAGTTTGACGGCAATCTAAAGACTTCTGTTTGAATTTTACTAGAGTCAACATCATTGGATTCACCATGGTTTTTCCAAAACTCAGCCGTTTCTGTTGGCATTGGGTCAATGTTAACTAAAAATTTTAAATTAGATAAGCCGTCACGGATGCTATTTTTATCTGGGAGTGCAGCAAGAGGATTAAAACCTTGGCAGATAAAGCCATTAGCCTGACCATCACGCATCATTTTACTGAATCTTAAGATATCATAGGTTTTATCCCATTTGGGTAACCAATCAAATCCCCAATCATTATCTATAGTCGCTTTATCACCATACATCGACTTCATAAAACTGACAAAGAATTTTGGGTAATTTCCCCAAAAGTTCACTTCACTTGGACCAAGTGGTTTTGGTGTTTTTTCTTCCAGATACTGAGTAAGTGAAACTTGAGAATCTTTTGGCAAATCAAGATAGGCTGGTAAACGATTGGATAACAAGCCGACATCGGTTAATCCTTGAATATTTGAATGCCCGCGTAGCGCATTAATTCCCCCCCCCATGACACCTATATTGCCTAAGATTAGTTGGATCATCGCCGCTGTGCGGATGATTTGTGTGCCATAAGTATGTTGAGTCCAACCTAATGCATATAAAAAGGTTGCGGCTCTATCATGGGTTTTTGTGCTAGCGAGTGAACGGCAAACATGTAAAAACCCTTCAATTGGGCTACCAGTGACCTTATTTACCATTTCAGGGGTATAACGGCTAACATGCTGTTTTAATAGATTCCAAACGCAACGAGGGTGGCTTAGTGTTTTATCCCGAAGGGCATAACCATTTTCATCTTTTTGATATGCCCAACTGCTTTGATCATATTGGCGGTTAGTTGCATCATAGCCACTAAATAAACCACTATTTGCGTCAAAATTAAAATCATCACGCACAATTAAGCTAGCATTACTGTGTGTGACTAAATAATCGAAATTAACTTCATTATTAGTAATAAGATAATTAATAATACCGAGCAAAAATGCAATGTCAGAGCCCGCACGAATGGGGACATAATGATCTGCAACCGAAGCGGTTCGATGAAAACGCGGATCAATTGCAATTAATTCTGCACCATTATTAATTTTTGCCTCTATTGCCCATTTAAAACCAACAGGATGAGCTTCTGCAGCATTTCCTCCCATCACGATAACAACGTTAGCATTTTTGATATCATTCCAGTTGTTGGTCATAGCGCCACGACCAAAGGTGGCAGCTAAACTTGATACAGAAGGACCATGACAAACCCTAGCTTGGGTTTCAAGGCTTAACATACCTAAAGCGCGAGCAACTTTAAATGCTAACCAACCCGTTTCGTTACTAGCCGCTGATGTAACAAGCCAACCAGTGGTTGTCCAGCGATTTACTGTGGTGCCATTTTTATTTTTTTCAATAAAGTTTTTATCTCGGTCTTCTTTCATTAAACGAGCGATGCGGTCAATCGCTTCATCCCAACTAATGCGTTGCCATTTATCTGAGCCTGGGGCTCGATATTCTGGGTATTTAACACGTTGTTCGCTTTTTATAAAATCAAGTACACCTGCCCCTTTCGGACAAAGTGATCCTCGGCTGACAGGATGATCGGGATCGCCCTCTACGTGAAAAATAGATGATTCAGCATTTTTTGCACCATCTCCACGACTATAAAGTAACATTCCGCATCCAACAGAACAATAGGTACAGTTATTACGGGTTTCTTTTGATTTGAGTAATTTAAATTGGCGAGTTTGTGCGAGCGCCACATTTGGAGCGAGTCCTAATGTGGCGACGGTTGTTCCTGCCATACCACCAGCACAGATCTTAAAGAACTGTCTACGGTTAAATAGCATATGGACTCCTTAGAAAACTGACATTACATTATTTAATTTATTATATTTTTAAAGCTATAAACTTTCCTATTTATATCAATAATAATCGTTTCTTATGCAGAAATAAAGGAAAATGCCAGTATGAATTACCAAAGTTTGACATATGTCAAAAAATAAGCTCATGCTCGTTTTAATTGCCGAAAAGATGAAAAGGAAATCATATTGATATAAATAAGTTGTAGGTAAAATATACACCTTAATTTGACAAGCTTTCGATTTGATTATGACAAGTTAAAAATATTAACTAAATGGTTTAGTCAGATCTTTCTTTCGTGCATCCCTATCTAATAATGGGCACTTTAGCAGTGTTTTAAGTGGATATAGTTAAGTCACAGCACCTAATTAGTAATGCATATTAGATTATTGCTTATTAATATTAAAAATAAGAATAAGGTTTGGCAATTTTGCGCTTTTTAGGCTTTTTCTTTTTTTGTGGCTTAAGCTGCCAGCTGGAATTATCCGCTACGTAAATTTCATTTAGCTTTAAATCATAGGGGATGTCTTTTAGCGTGTCGGCAATTTCGTCATAAGGCGAGGGTAACGTAAAATATAAGCCATAATCGTTATCAACAATCAGTGTGCCATATACAATCTTCTGAAATTTGCTCAAAGAGCATAGCTCTTCCATGGTAATACCAGCATATAATTCATTTTTATATTGATTTTGGTATTTACCTAGGTAGTTTTGGTTGCATCCTATGCCAATGATATCGCCATCAAATGTGGTTGTTAGCGTCAATGTATCATCATTTAATGAATAGAAACTCTGTCTAGTCATCTCACCCATTGAAAAATGAAGCTCGTGTTCTTGGTAGTTAACATCAAAATATTGATACATTTCATCGAGATAAGAAAGAATGTTATCACCAATTTGAATATTAGCCATTGATTTATAACTAATAATATCAGCAGTAAAATCAATCATTGATTACCATCCTGACGTTTGCACATTGCTGTCTCATTTTTTGCTATCAGTTTGATTGTTTATCGACATAATTATCAAAACCAGTCAGCCAGATAAATTGTATATTGTACAGTTTGCCTCAATTTATGTCATTCATGATAAAATTGATAGAGCTATGGGGATGAGTGGATAGTAATCTAAGTATGACTAATCGCTAGTAACGCGTAATAGTTTGGCATTTTTCTGACGCAGTTTAGTGATGAGCTGTTGTAATTCATCTTGAAAATCATCGATTTGTTGGGTGATTTGCATCAAATCTGCTATTAATGTTGTTAGCTCGTTGCTATTAAAAACGGCATCAGTTTTGTAATAATCACTGATTTTTTTAATTGTTTAAAGCTACGCCAATTTGTTGATTTGCTAAATATTTTACTATGTAGCTCTTCGTTCATAACAAATTGTACCTGCCGTTGATTATCAAAGTGGATAATAAAATCTAATCCCATTTGTTTAAATACCTTATTTAGCTGGTCATGTAAGTGATTATTTTATGCGTTTATAAGATGATTTGTTGTGTGATTAATCTGATTTTATCATAATAGTCAGATATGTCATTGGTGGTTAGTTCATCGCCATAATTGCTGATATGAAAGTAATCATGCTCAGCATGATGGCAATAAAATGAAAATAGTGTATATTCAAAAATCAGTAAAATGCCTTTTACTACCTCGTTATAATTATTCGTTTTTCCTAACTGTTGATAGGCTTTTGCTAAGGCTTGGCAATTATTTAATAGTTGATTAAATGTTGATTTATCAAAAAAACTTAGTTCATGCAATTGATACAAAAATGATTGTTCATCTTCTGCTTGGGCTTGATGGATTATGGCGTTTTCCAATTGAGTGATGTTTTGTATATGGCTCATTTTCTATTGGCTTTTCTATTTATTGTTTATCTACCTTCACTTATAGTTTACTTATAAATGATACTCTAAAGTTTAATCCCAAATTATGCAGTTTTAAATTATCAAATAATAGTAGCTAATCATATACTTTAATTAAATTTTTTTAGTCTTCATTATTGGGTAATGTCCATTTATATCAGTCGGCCTTTAGTGAAAGTTGTTAAGTTACTTAAATCATTTTCGTGGGTTAAGCTATTTAGTTGCTTTGGGTCAGCAAGCTAATATGTGATGTAATACATGACAATAATTCTATGAAAATTTTGTCGAAGATTGCCAGCTCAAAATCATCTAGATCGTTTTGGTATTTCATTACATTATCGATACCATAATTTGAATAAACGGTGCAAGTGGCATGTATTATACCCTCTGTGATTTGAATATTGATGATATCGTTATCAAATAGCTCAATGCCGTTAATTGATAATTTGAAGCGAAGATAAATTCGGTGTTTTAAGATATCAATATGTACATAGCTAGCCATATTATGTACTGTAAATTGATCAGCAATATTGGTTTGTAATAAAATGCCTAATTGATTAAGTTGAGTTGATAAATGTGATATCAATTCGATCACTTTTTTATTAGAAGACATCACCATGCTTAAATGCTATAACATAATTTATGTGCTAGTACTATTTGTGTTAAACAAGCATATTGTGTAAAAAACATATGCCATTTATGTTTAATCAGCATATTGTAAAAAAGCGTCATTTTCAATATAGAAAATAAAAGAGTTAAATAAATCTTCTAATGTTGGATTACCTAATTCATTGTTAGCAACTTCAATAATATCTTCAATATCGGCTTTTTCTAGCGTTGGGATCCAGTCTTCTTCTATTGCTTTTTGGGAAAGACCTGAATCAAAATTATTTAACGCATCATCATCCAAAAACCGACCTTGTGTATCAAGTGTCCAAGAGGAGTGATCAGCAGGAAGATAAAAAAAATGATTTGGCATATCCTTTATGTTAGAAAGCACATCACGTATAGCGATAAAATCCATAAATTCCTCCTAAATAACTTGCATGATATTGTTGCGTTTGTAATAAGCATTTGTAATAAATACGCATTAGTTTAATGCAACTTGAGGTAAGTGTCATTATGGCTAAATAAATAATTTATTCATTTAATCACCATCAGCAAGAATTATTTCATCCTCACTGGATGCTTGCTTAAATAGCAAAACGAGTTTTTGGATCTCGCTGTCATTATGCTGATGTAACAAATTGATTAATATTTTTTGATGGTCTGGATAGATTCTTGTTTGGCCATAAGGATCAATCATAATGCCAGTTTTTTGTCTTAAATAAGTAAAAGCGTGATCAAGCAATTGGGCTTTTTTATCATTTAAAACCAGAGATGATTTACTGCCATCTTGATCCGATAAATAGGAAAAATCTAACATATTTTATATTTCCTAGCGTAGATAATATGTTGATTAATAAAAATTACATAAATCAATAATATATTGAGGCACATTTTTACGATAACAAATGCTCTTTTTTAAACCCATAGAGCCTTGCTTTGCACATTTTAGCAGATCATCATCACGAATAATAAAAGTACTATCTTCAAGAAAAATATCAATGACAGCTTCGGCAAATGAATTTGGAATATAGTTTAGAGCAAGATTAAAAATACGGTTTTTAGCTTCATTATTTTCTAATAATGATTCAATGATAACCGATGCATTTTGCTGCCATTTGTTAGCCAACAAGATAAAATCTTGCTCATTGATTGTTTCTTGCAGAATGATGTTAACTACCATGTTATAGCCTTTAGCTTACAATGAACAAATAATATTGCACTTCATTAAAATTATCTCCGAATTAGCGTATTTTTGAATTATTTGATTAATGGGTTTATATCATCGATAGTTTGCATTACTCTAGTTGTAATTAAAGGCTTAAGTGTTTTGTTCATCGTTTCAATTTTAGCTAAGTTTGAGCCATTTTTATCATCTAAATAACCTTGCTCTCTTAGTGATGCAACTAATGTGGAAAATACGCCTTTATCAAAAAATTCAGGGGCATTAATACCATGTAAAATGGATAATCGTTCGGCAATGAGTCGAGCCTCTTTTTCTAGTGTTGCACGGCTAATTGTTGGATCTTTTTGCAATAAAGAAAATGCAATAGCATAACGTTGCAATGTATCTTTAGATGATGAAGCAATTAATTGTAATTCCGACATTTTTAAGTAATTTAGTGTTAATTTATCTGGCGAATAACAAATTAGGTTTAATTCGGCATAGATTTTAATAATTTTATCTACATATTCAGTGAGTTGTTCATCATTGTGATAAACAAATAGCTCTGATTTGATTAACGGAAAAAGTCGTTTTACTTGTTCTAAAACTTCATCCGATGAAATCCGGTTATGTTTGAGTAAAATTCTGGCCACAATAGCTGGAATAATCAGTAAATGCTGAATATTATTACGATAATAAGTCATTAAAACCGCTTGTTCGTTAGTTAAACCAACAATTTCGCCAGCTTCGTCTGTGGTAATAACAAATTTGCCCATTTCTTTGGCATGCTCAAACAATTCTTCTGGCGTTTGTTCTGGAATGGTTATCAACTCTGAATAAGGAATATTTTTTAATAATTTTAACAAATAATCAATCAGTTCAATTAATCTAACTTTCGTTAATGCACGTTGATCTGCCGCTAATAATATTGAACAGCATAAGTTCATTGCATTGATTGCAGCTGAAGAGTTGATGTGCTCCATAATTTGTTTAGCAAGTAAATTGGTTGTTGGTGTTAACCATTGCGGGCGTTGAGTACCAGTCGGTTCGATTGCATCTCGCCATTCTGGAACTTGTTGATTTAAAAACTGATTTAACGGTATTGGTTGACCAAAATTCACATAGCCAAATCCCAATTTTTTTAATTTTAAAAATGCTTTTAGAGTACGCCACAAGCTTTCTTTTTCTTTCTTTGCTCCTCGTAACTCATTGGCGTAGGTAGCGACCTCTAACACATGCTCATAACCAATATAAACAGGAACAACGGTAATGGGTCTTGCATCACCACGTAATAATGTTTGAATTGTCATCATTAACATACCTGTTTTAGGATCGAGTAATCTACCTGTACGAGATCGTCCACCTTCAACAAAATATTCAACAGCATAACCACGGATAAAAAGTTCCGCTAAATATTCTCGAAAAACTGATGTATAAAGTTTATTACCTCGGAATGAACGGCGAATAAAAAAGGCGCCTAATCGCCTAAAAATAGGTCCTGCTGGCCAAAAGTTCAAGTTAATGCCAGCAGCAATATGAGGAGGAACTAATCCTTGTCGATAAAGCACATAAGAGAGTAATAGATAATCCATATGGCTGCGGTGGCAAGGAGCATAGACAATTTCATGCCCATTTTGGGCTAGCTCTCGAACAGGATCGGCATTAGTGACTTTAAGACCTTGATAAAGCCTATTCCACGCCCAGGTCAGCACAAAATCGGTTATTCGTAGCATACGATAAGAAAAATTAGCGGCAATTTCATTTAAAATCGCTAATGCGTTTTTCTTTGCTTTATCAAGGTCAATATTTTTACTTTTTGCTTCTTCTTGTATTGCTTCGCTAATTACTTGCTTTTTTAGTAAGTTATTTAGCATCGCTTGACGAACAGGAAGCTTAGGTCCGATGGATGCCATACGTTGTTTGGCGAAATGGATGCGTGCAACGCGTGCTAGTTTATGCGCTAAAATAGGAAGATCTTGCTGTTTATCAACATGAATATCTTTAAATGAAACTGTACGAGAAAATCGAGTATAACAATCTCTGCCTGACGTGATGATTTTTAAAAATTTGCTAGTTGCGCCAAGTACCTGTAATGATAGTTTTTTCTTCCCTTCGATATCAGGCTTGCGACCAAACATAACCGAAACAGGTAACATTTGGACATCAAGATCATGATTTTGTTGATGTGCTGAAATATAATCTCTTAAAATTTCAATTGCTTTATTTTTTTGTTGGTTAGAGGCAAAAATACCAGGTCCTTTATCAATATAGATGTAAGCAGGAATGTTTTTACCATTGATATCTAAGCCAGCTAGTGGATCTGGTAAATTATATTGCAAACAAAGCGATCGCAACACCATCAAATCGATTTGAGAGTTATAAGGTAAGACATATAAAATTGGTTTATCGGTATCAAGGTCTAATTCTATTATTGGATCGGTAGGAACAGGTTTACTTTTCACAAAAAGTTTCACCAAGATTTGGATAAGAAAAAAATAAGCTTTAGCCCACCAAGAAAACATAAAAAATAAACCTCATACCTTTGTGTTATTGATATACTTAACTGACATTAATTGTTTACCCATCAACCCACCACAAGCAAGTATTTTGCTTGTAAACAGACATAGTGCTCTTTTGGGGCATCAAGATAAGCAATGAATTAAGTATATACTGTTATCGTTCAATCGTTAGCAAATTTGCACAATCTTTAGACTATATGATTTAAAATCCACTAAAAAATAAGATGATAACGATATAGTAACATGATAGTCATATTATATCGGTTTAATGCTATCAACGCCACGAATGTAACAGGCTTTTATTTCCAATGCTGATTTTTATAAGTAAATTTTTATCTTTGATTTTTTTCTCAAGTTACTGAGTATAGCCTATCTAATTTATAAAAAAGATGATTATTTTTGTAACACTCTTTTATTTTTTGTAAAAAAGATTATCTTATTAAGCATCTCAAACAATTCCCCATAAGTCTATTAAACACAATGAAATTATATAGCCTTTCTCGTACCAAAATTAGCATTGCATTTATATCAGCATGTATAACGACCCCTTATAATACAACTCGTTTTATCAAGGATTTGATTGCTGGAATTACGGTTGGTATTATTGCTATCCCTTTAGCAATGGCATTAGCAATTGCAAGTGGCGTGCCACCGCAGCATGGGCTATATACCGCAATTATAGCAGGCTTTATTATTGCATTAACGGGTGGTTCTCGCTTTAGTGTTTCTGGCCCTACTGCCGCATTTGTCGTTATTTTGTACCCCGTATCATTACAATATGGATTATCAGGATTACTCATTGCAACACTACTATCTGGCATATTTCTTATATTAATGGGAATAATTCGCTTAGGTAGATTAATCGAATATATACCATTACCTGTTGTATTAGGCTTCACATCCGGTATTGCTATCACGATAGCAACTATGCAAATTAAAGATTTTTTTGGCTTGCAGCTCGAACATATGCCAGAAAGTTATATTAGTAAAGTGATTGAGCTAACTAAAGCACTACCTACCATCAATATAGCAGACACCTTAGTCGGAGCTGTAACACTAATAGTATTAATTATGTGGCCAAGGCTTAAATTAAGAATATCTGGCCACTTACCTGCACTCGTTGCCGGTATTATAGTCATGTTTATCTTTAATCAATTTGGCTATCAAATTGAAACAATTGGTTCACGTTTTACCTATACATTAGCCGATAATACCCTAGGGCATGGTATACCCTCTGTGCTACCAGAATTTGCTTTACCTTGGCAACATACTGATTTTAAATGGGATTGGTCAACACTTAGCGCTTTATTACCGATTTCACTTACCATGGCGATGTTGTGCGCTATAGAATCGTTATTGTGTGCAGTGGTATTAGATGAAATGACGCATACCAAACATCATTCAAATAGTGAACTCATTGGCCAAGGGTTAGGTAATATTATTGCGCCGTTTTTTGGTGGAATTTCAGCAACTGCTGCTATCGCGCGGTCGGCAGCTAATGTCAAAGCGGGAGCAACTTCACCGATTGCGGCGGTGTTACATGCCTTGGTTGTTTTACTGGCACTTATCTGTTTTGCGCCAGCATTATCATTTATTCCACTTTCGGCTATGTCTGCGCTATTACTTATCGTGGCATGGAATATGAGTGCGGTTCAACGTGTTATTTATATTATCAAATGTGCACCTAAAGACGATATTTTAATTATGTTGCTTTGTATGTCACTAACCGTACTATTTGATATGGTGATAGCTATTACATTGGGAATCGTGCTTGCATCAATTCTATTTATGCGCAGAATAGCCCGAATGACGCGTTTAGTTGAACTTAATCGCAGTAATGACAAAACTTTAGTACTTCGTATTAATGGGCCGCTGTTTTTTGCTGCTGCTGAACGTACCTTTTTAGAAATTTATCAAAAGATTAATGGATATCAACACATAATACTACAATGGGATGCGGTACCCATACTTGATGCTGGTGGGCTTAATGCTTTAATACATTTTATTGATGAGTTGCCTGAAAATGTTGATTTATCAATCTGTGAGTTACAATTTCAGCCATTAAAAACATTAGCTAGAGCTAAAATTGTTCCTATTTCTAACAAACTCATGTTCTATTCAACATTAGACGAAGCACTGAAAGATAAAGATTAATTGTAAATTTAGTTTTATTATATTGTCTAATTTATATGCACAGTAATTGTTTTGATAAAACAATTACTGTGCAATGAATTGTATCACAGCCTTTCTTTTCACTGATTAATCACTTGTGACAAAACCACCTGTCTTAAAAGTGATTTTAATTTCAAACCCAAATTTAACTTATAAAATAGGAAAGTAATATGATATCTAACCAAAATAATTTTTACGGTCTTAAACAAAAATCAAACTGGTTTATTTTAGTGGGTGTTATTTTAATTATATTAGGAGGCTTCGCATTAGGTTATCAGTTCATTGCAACTGTTTTTTCGGTCTATGTTATTGGTTCATTAATTTTGATCGCTGGTATTATCCAAGCACTACATTCATTTCAGGTTAAACGTTTCGGTCAATCTGCACTATGGGCTGTAATGGGGGTACTATACATTTTTATTGGTTTAATGTCATTTTTCCAACCTGTTACCGTTTCATCCGCTTTAACTTTAGTGGTTTCCTTTTTATTAATTATGAGTGGTTTTACGCAAATATTTGCTGCTATGAATAACCGTGATTTACCTCGTTGGGGGTGGATACTCACATCAGGTATTATCACCCTCATTTTAGGATTTATGATTATCACTGGTTGGCCATACGACAGCCTTTACGTTTTAGGTATGTTTTTAGGTATTGATCTTATTTTCCAAGGTTGGGCATATGTCGCTATTGGTTTTGCTTTAAAGACCATCAATAGTAAATAGGTTCATTCACTGCTCACAATCAAGCTATTTGCCATTAGCGGTGGCCACTGATTGTGAGCAGATCAATGTTTAATGTCGTTTAGGTTTTTAGTTTTTTAATTTTTGGTTAAAGCATTAATTTTTATTTAAAATAGTTAAATATTTAGAGCGTTACATGCAAAAACAATCTCTTATGACGACCTTTTCATATTTTAAGCAGGCAATTTACTTTAGGTATTGGCGCATTCCCATACAAAATAGCGACAATAATCACTTTCAGTAGGTATACAAATTGCGAATATACAAATTGTATGCATACTACCCTTAAAAATCATTCAGAAAAGCCATTGATTTTATTGAAGTTTTTTGCTTGGTTTAACTAGTCTACGCTGTTACAACCTAGTAACCCACTTATTTATAAGTAGATGATTTTTTAATTATATTTAGTTTTTTTTGCATATTTTAATGCCAGCAAAAGCGTTGCTATTGTAAAAAATAGCTAATTATTTATAGCTTTTGTTGGTTTTCGCTTTTACTTCTTGCATTGTTTGTAAAATTCGATGATAGTTGGCAAGCCTGGATGGTGCAATATTACCGTCTTGCACGGCTTTTTGTAGCAAACAACCTGGCGTATCAAAGTGATTACAATCACGAAAATGGCAACCGCCAAGATAGTTATCGAATTCTTTAAAGCCACTTATCACTTGTTCAGGCTCTAGATGCCATAAGCCAAATTCACGTATTCCTGGTGAATCAATAATATCGCCACCATTGGGTAAATGATAGAGCCTTGACGAGGTTGTTGTATGTTGCCCAAGACCAGATATTTCTGAAATACCACCAGTCATCGCCGATTGTGATTGATGAGGTAATAGCAAATTTATAATGCTTGATTTACCCACACCAGACTGACCAACTAAAATTGAAACTTTACCTTGCAAGATATCTTGTAATACCGCAATACCTTGTTGAGGTTGGCATGAAACATACAACACTTGATAACCAATACGAGTATAAATCGCCAATTGTTTTTCAACCTCAGCGCGTTGCTGATCATTGAGTAAATCAATTTTGTTTAAAACAATAATAGGTTGTATATCAGTACTTTCACAAGCGACTAAATAGCGATCGATAATATTAAGTGATAACTCTGGCAAAACAGCGGAAATAATCACGATTTGATCAACATTAGCTGCAACAGGTTTTACCCCATCATAAAAATCAGGTCGAACAAGTTCAGAATGCCTAGGGTGAACGGCTTCAATAATACCGTTGGTGTTTGGCTCTAAACTTTCACGCCACACCACTTTATCACCTGTCACTAACGAAGGTAACGTACGTCGAATACTACACCGATAAATAAGCCCACCACTATCTTCAACATCAGCCGATTTACCAAAACGGCTTACCACCACACCATCACGAGGTGATGAAAAACTTGCTAGGTTTTCATCTTGCCTTATGGCTAATCGTTGTTGATGTTTTGCCGCCACACGTCTTTTTTGATTATTGGAAAGTCGATTTTTTGCCATAGTACTCATTTTTTGCTAAAACAGATTGTCAGTTATGCTACACTACTGCGTATCAAAAAGAAAATTTCTATCAAAAATTATGAACAACCAACCACAAATTAACAGTAGTCATCTTATTTGGATCGATCTTGAAATGACGGGGCTTAATCCAATAACCGATCGTATTATTGAAATTGCAACTATTGTGACTGATTCTAACTTAACTATTCTTGCTGAAGGACCTGTAATTGCGGTTCATCAATCTGATGAGCAATTAGCATTGATGGATGAGTGGAACCAAAACACCCACGGTAAATCAGGATTAATTGAACGTGTTCGAAAAAGCACTATCACTGAACAACAAGCCGAACAGCAGACTATCGAATTTTTAAAACAGTGGGTACCTGAAAACTGCTCACCTATTTGCGGTAATACCATTGGTCAAGATCGCCGTTTTTTATTCAACTACATGCCTAATTTAGAAAGCTATTTTCATTATCGCTATTTAGATGTCAGTACCATCAAAGAATTAGCCAAACGTTGGAAGCCTGAAATATTAAAAGGAATTAGCAAACAGAGCTCACACCAAGCGCTTGATGATATTCGTGATTCAATTGCCGAGCTGGCTTATTATCGTCAGCACTTTTTTGATCTATCAAGATAATTGATTGATATGCAAATTTTATATACCGTTTTATTATATTTGATTCAGCCCTTAGTGTGGCTAAGGTTACTTTGGCGCAGTCGTAAAGCTCCGGCTTATCGAAAGCGGTGGCGTGAGCGCTATGGTTTTTGTAAAAATAAAGTGAAAGCTAATAGTATTTTAGTGCATGCCGTATCGGTCGGTGAAACGATTGCTGCGATTCCACTCATTAAAGCGCTACAACAGCAATACCCTAATTTACCTATTACTGTTACTACCATGACGCCAACAGGATCTGAGCGAGTTAAAGCATTGCTCGGCGATAGTGTCAATCATGTATATTTACCTTATGATTTACCTTGCGCGATAAATCGTTTTTTAAAAACGACCCAGCCTAAGTTAGTTATCATTATGGAAACGGAGCTTTGGCCTAATTTTATTTGCCAGTGCCATAAACGAAATATTCCATTGGTTATTGCCAATGCTAGATTATCGCAACGCTCTGCTAACAGATATCACAAACTAGGATCGGCTATTGGTAAATTATTGTCAAAAATCAGTATAGTGGCAGCTCAAAATAAACAAGATGGCGAACGGTTTGTCGCATTGGGGTTGCCAAACGATCATTTAGCGATAACAGGTAGTATCAAATTTGACATTAATTTAACGGATCAACAGCGGCAAACAACCACAAAGCTAAAGCAACAATGGCAATTAAACCAACCTGTCTTTATCGCTGCAAGCACACATCATGGTGAAGATGAAATCATCCTAGCTGCCTTTGAACTTTTGTTAACCAAACATCCTGATTTACTATTAATTATTGTTCCTCGCCATCCAGAGCGTTTTAAAGCAGTTGAAAAATTAATTAATGATCACGGGTTAACTTATATAAACCGTAGTAGTAAGCAAGTTCCTACTAAACAAACGCAAGTCATTTTAGGCGACACAATGGGCGAGTTAGCCACGCTTTACGGTCTTGCCGATATCGCTTTCGTTGGCGGTAGTTTAGTGAAACATGGTGGGCATAACCCATTAGAGCCAGCTCTCCACCATATTCCTATCATTAGTGGCGAACATTTTTTCAATTTTAAAGTTATTTGTGAACAGCTTATTGCAGCTAAAGGGATGATCATTTGTGATAGCTCCCCAGCTTCCCTTTATTCAGCAATTAATGATCTTTTAGAAAATAACACCAATCGTAAACAGATTGGCGAAAATGCTTATCAAGTATTAAAACAAAATCAAGGCGCACTAGGTAGGCTTCTTGATGTTATCAACCCTTATTTTTGTGTCAAATAAGGCTCGCTTATGGACAAAAAACAAGGATTATTGCTAGTTAATCTAGGCACACCAAATGCGGCAACGCCAGATGCAATAAAGCAGTATCTAACCGAGTTTTTGCTTGATCGGCATGTAGTTGATTTGCCAAAACTGCTTTGGTATCCAATTTTAAAGTACCGCGTAATACCTAAACGAGTGCCTTATATTATTAATCATTACCAAAAAATCTGGATAAATAACGCCTCGCCTTTATTGCATTATAGCCGATTATTATGTGATAAATTACAACACCATTTACCTAATATTCAATGTGAATTAGCCATGACTTATGGCGATCCCAATTTGCAATCTGCGTTAAATAACCTGCGATCATGCACAAAAATTACAGTATTACCTCTCTTTCCACAATATTCAACAACCACTACACTCGCAGTACTTGATAAAATCAAGCAAATTATAACTTCGCTCAATATCATTGATCATATTGACTATATTCGAGATTATGCCGATCATCGAAGCTATATCAATGCACTTTATCTACAAATTAAACAGGCTTTTCACCACCAAGGCGAACCTGACGTGCTTGTGCTTTCTTATCATGGCATTCCTGAGCGTTATATCCATAACCGCAATGATGATTATATACAACGTTGCGAAATGACCACGCAGTTATTAGTCAAAAAATGTCGAGAAAATGGTATAAATATCCCCATTCAAATGGCTTATCAATCCAAATTTGGCAAAGGTAAATGGGTTACACCAAGCACCAGTAGCACACTACAAATTTTAGCTCAAAGAGGCGTTAAAAATGTGCAAGTCATCTGCCCAGGATTTTCGGTAGACTGTATTGAGACCATTTACGAAATTGACGAAGAAAATCGAGAAGTTTTTTTAAATGCAGGTGGCAAAAACTTTTATTATATTCCTGCATTAAATGACACTCATTTACAGATTAATTTAATTATAGATTTAATAAATTATATTCAACCAGTTAAACTTAAAAACTGATATTCAAAAACACAGTAACTTGAAACGTTTTTACAACATAATACGATTAATAAAATAAAAAAGCAGATATCTTTCAAATAATTCAAATTTTAAACTAACAAATATTAAAACCAAGCAGTTATCTATCACCCGTATGATTGATAACGTATGATAAGCTAGTATTGAATAATTCTGTTTTTGAGCACTAAGGAGAAAATTAAGTGAAAATAATCATCATTGGCGCTCAAGCCGCAGGCGCAAGTGCTGCGGCAAAAGCCAAAAGAACAAACCCTGAAGCCACCATCCGTATTTATGAAAAATCGGATATTGTATCGTTTGGTGCTTGTGGGTTACCTTATTTCATTGGTAACCACTTTACTGATGCCAATGAAATGATATCCAGAACACCAGCACAATTCCAAAAAGATGGCATTGAAATCAAGACACAACATGAAGTTATTGCACTTGATGTTAATCAAAAAAAATTAACCATTAAAGATCTCAATACAGGCAATTGCTTTGATGATAACTACGATAAACTACTACTCGCGGTTGGTGCTAGCCCCATTATTCCGCCTTTTAAAAATAATCAATTAAAAAATATCTTCACCTTACGCGATCTACATGATGGGCTAGCAATCAAACAAGCGTTAACCAATCCAAATACCCAAAATGTTATTGTTGTTGGTGCTGGGTATATTGGGCTTGAAATAGCCGAATCACTCGTTGCCCTACAAAAAAAAGTTAAACTTATTCAGCTAGATGATAGAATTCTTGTTGATGCTTTTGATGAGCAAATTACCGAATTGATAGAAGAAAACATCAAACAACATTGTGACCTACACTTACAAGAACGCGTGTTAGGCTTTGAAGGGGCTCATACAGTCACTCATGTGGTTACCGATAAATCACAATACCCAGCAGATGTTGTTATCATTGCAACAGGTGTAAAACCCAATAGTGCTATCTATAAAAACATGGGGATCAACACACTTGAAAACGGCGCAGTCATAACGAATCGCTTTGGGCAAACCAATATTACTGACATCTACGCCGCTGGAGATTGTGCCGCACTTCACCATAGAATTAGCCAATCAATGGTGTATATTCCGCTTGCTACAGGCGCAAACAAGCTTGGTAAAATCGCAGGCGAAAATTTAGGCGGAGGGCATAATGAATACCCCGGTACTATTGGCACATCAGCCCTAAAGGTTTTTGATGTTGAGGCAGGGCGAGCTGGTTTAACCGAAAGCGAAGCAAAAAAAGCCAAAATTCCTTATAAAACTGTAATGGTTAAAGATAAAAACCATAGCAACTATGTTGCTGGGCAAACAAGTGTAACAGCAAAACTGATTTACCATGTCGATACTCGCGAGATTTTAGGAGGGCAAATAGTTGGTGGAAGTGGTGCGGCATTAAGAGTAAATACGTTAGCAACTGCAATATGGGCAAATTTAAAAATTGATGAGTTTGCCATGATGGATTTTTTGTATGCGCCACCATTTTCAAGACCATGGGATATTTTAAATATTGCCGGATCTATAGCAAAATAAAAATACTTGCTTATCTATATAAGCAATATTATTAAAGGTCGATTTTTAACCATATAATTGAATTATCAAAAGAGAGGCTAATTATGCCAGGTGCCATTTTTCAGGGAGCTTTTTTTGAAAAGTTCTTAGTAATTACCCATTATCAAACGCTCATTAGTATTGGACTATTACTTATTTGTTTTTTTGCGGTGATGAAACCGCTACAAGATAAAAAAGTTAATTTTTCAATTCGCATGTTAGTTGGTCTAATACTTGGTGCAGTGCTTGGCTTAGGGATCCAAGCTGTAGCAGGATTCCCAGATATATCAACAATCTGGATGCAGGAAACCGCAACATGGTATGGGCTTTTTGGTCGTGCTTTTATTGCCTTTATCCGAATGTTAGTGATACCACTCATTTTTGTTTCTATTGTTAAAGTCATCATCGATTTTTCTGGTAAAAAAAATCTACCGCAAATCGCATTTAGAGGGATTTTTTGGTTGCTGTTTACAACAGCTATTGCCTGTATAGTCGGTATTTTGTTAGCGAATCTATTTGCCTTAGGTACAATGAGCTCAAACTCTGTACATCAAGCTCACGCAAAACAATACACCAATATTATTGATACCTTTATCAATCTAATACCTAGCAATATTATTGCATCAATGGTAAACGAAAACATTGTGGGCTTAGTCATTTTTTCTGCCTTAATGGGGCTTGCCGCTAATAGAATGGAAAAGAAAAACCCACAGCCCATTGCGTTATTTAAAACATTTATCGAAGCACTTTACAAAATCGTCATGTCAATTGCGATGACTGTTATTAAATACATGCCTTACGCGGTCATTGCTTTACTGGCTCGCACCATTATTTCTAATGGAATACCAGCAATTATCCAGGTTTCAAACTTTGTTGTTGCAGTCTATATTGCAACAGCGATTATGCTAATTATGCATATTACGATTGTCTTGATCCATGGTATTTCGCCAACGATGTTTATCAAAAAAGCGTTAGGAACATGGCTATTAGCCTTTACTAGTCGCTCATCAGTCGGCACATTACCTATGACTATCTCAACGTTAACCGTTCGAATGGGGGTAAATACTGGCACTGCTAATTTAGTCGGCTCGCTTGGTAGCACCATGGGAATGAATGGGTGTGCTGGCTTCTTCCCTGCTTTACTTGCCGTGATGGTAGCGCACATGGTTGGTATTGAGACTAATATCCAGTTTTATATTATGCTTGTCATTGTGGTGGTTATTGGTTCAATCGGCATCGCTGGCATTCCCGGTACAGCAACGGTTGCCGCAACGGTGGTCTTATCTGGCATGGGTATGGCTGAATACTTCCCTTTAATTGGTATGGTGTTAGCTATCGATCCAATTATCGATATGGCACGAACTTTAGCCAATGTATCTGGTGCAATGACAGCGGCTGTTGTAACTGATCGAGAAGTAGGGCTTATGAATATGACCGTGTATAACGATCCTAATGTTACTTTTGAAAATGAGCCGTCAGAAAGCTAATACAAAAAGTAAACTATATAACCGAAAGGGCGCAAACAGTACCCTTTTCGGTTTCGAGTCTATCCTAATAAAATTAAATGGTTTTTAACCACGCTTTAACATCGCTACCTAAACTTTTGTGGCGCATTGCGTATTGCACAAATGTTTGTATGTAGCCCAGTTTATTACCACAGTCATGGCTACGGCCTTTAATGCAATAAGCATCAACATTGTCTTCTTCAAGTAACATGGCAATGGCATCAGTTAACTGAATTTCACCACCAGCACCTAATGGTGTTTTAGCAAGTAACGGCCAAATCTTTTCAGATAGAACATAACGCCCGACCACAGATTGGTTTGATGGTGCATCTTCAATAGAGGGTTTTTCAACAACACTATACATTTGTGCAACATTGCCTGCAGATAATACTTCACCACGGCAATCAACAATACCATAAGAAGAGACTAATTCCTTGGGCACTGGCTCAACCATGATTTGGCTATGTTTGGTTTCATGATAATTATTAATCATTGCGGCTAAATTATCGCTGGTTAAATCACTTTCATACTCATCAATAATCACATCAGGTAAAACGACAGCAAATGGTTCATCGCCCACCAAAGGATAAGCACATAACACTGCATGACCCAGCCCTTTAGCCAAACCTTGGCGAACACTGGTTATTGTGACATGTTTAGGTAAAATACCTTGTACTTCTTGCAATAACTGACGTTTAACACGAGCCTCTAACATGGCTTCTAATTCAAAACTGGTATCGAAATGGTTTTCAATTGAGTTTTTTGATGAGTGGGTTACAAAAATAATCTCAGTTATGCCAGCTGCAATACACTCTTTAACCACATATTGAATCAGTGGTTTGTCAACAACCGGAAGCATCTCTTTGGGAATTGCTTTTGTTGCAGGTAACATGCGTGTACCCAAACCAGCAACAGGAATAACGGCTTTTTTGACTTTTTTATTGGTTGAACTGTCTAAATTTAATGTCATTTTATTTCCTTAAAACAAATTAACTAATAATGGTACTACAGATACCTTGGCTGCAGTGCCATTAACATATGTGTTTTTAACTCGCATTGACTTTAATATATAAAGGATAAATATACAGGTATAAATAATCGCCTTAATAGCAACTTTCATATCAGAAAAATTAAAATTGCAATATTAAAAGGCTTAACTCTGTATTTAATAATGTGAAAACTGCATAAACAATCCTAATATTGTATAGCCACTTTAAAAAATAGCTAAAATTGGTTATGTCGCTTTCTGGATCGATTCATTGTGACTACATATCACTCGATACAATCATATCTAACGTATAAAAATAACATCAGCAAAGTGAATAAAACTTATAACTGGCCTAACTAACATTAGCAACAGACTTTTCAGCTCTATTTCCTTGACAATTTTGCTCTTATTTTATGATTGATAAATCGCTAGATTGAATTAGCGAAAGATTATCCCTGTCTTTGGCTAAAGAATCAATAGCGATATAAACGATTTGGCAATTTTGTAAAATGGCTTGTCTTACTACAAATTTGGCTTTACGATCACGTGCTTCTTTTTGCGCTTTGCTAATATAAAGATCATCATAACCATCATCGTACAGAGAAGATCTTTCAAATAAGTTAGGTGTTCGCCAGAATGTTTCTTTGGGATAATCGCGGATAAAAATTTGATCTGTTAATTTACCTTTTATTCCTGCATAACTACTCGGTAAATGTTTACCTTCTCGACTTTGGGTAATATAAACACGCTGATAAATTGGTATATTTGCAGGGAGGGGATTTAATATAAATTCAATGCCAAATAGGTTTGAGTATTGGCAATTTTCCATAGTTAAAGGTGTAGTTCGAAATTTTAACGAACCACACCCAACAAGTAAAAAAAATATCACTATAGATAAAATACGTAACATTTTTATTCTAACTATATTCCAGATGTTAGAATGTTTATAGGCATATCTATATCCTTAATTACATTTTATCACTGACTTTTTCAGCAGTATGCGAAATGGCCTTTCCACCTGATTCAACATCTTCGCCAACACCTTTAACAGTGTTACATCCAACAATAAGAGTTGTCATCGCCACACCTAACATTAGAATTAGCATTTTACGGAACATAAAATATACTCCTTTTAGTAATATGATTATTTTAATGTAGCAAATGCTTCTGCCACACGGTCGATATTATGGTGATTTAAACCCGCTACACACATTCTTCCGCTGCCCACCAAATAAACAGCAAAATTATCTTTCAATTGTGTAACTTGCTCTTTACTAAAACCGGTATAACTAAACATGCCTCGCTGTTTAACCAAATAATCAAAATTACGCTCAGGAGCAGCTTTTTTTAATAATTCAACCAGCGTAGATCGCATTGTTGCAATTCGATTTCTCATTGCATCGAGTTCTTTAAGCCATTGTGTTTTAAGTTCTGGATTATTTAAAACATAACTAACTAACTGCGCACCATAAGCTGCTGGGCTAGAGTAATTCTGGCGGACAGTTGCTTGCAACTGCCCTAATACGTGGCTAGCTACTTTACTGTTATCACATAAAACAGATAGCCCGCCAACGCGTTCACCATAAAGTGAGAATGTTTTTGAAAAGGAGTTACTGATAAATCCACACAAGCCAACATCAGCCATCTTTCTAATCGCGTAAGCATCATCGTCAATGCTTTGACCAAAACCTTGATAAGCTATGTCCATAAATGGAATAAGATTTCGTGTTTGTAAAACCGCTATCACTTTATCCCACTGTGCTTGCGTTAAATCAGCACCAGTTGGATTATGGCAACAAGGGTGTAGTAAAACAATGCTTTGGGCAGGTAATTGATTTAATGTTTCAAGCATTGCTTCAAATTTTACACCACAGGATTGTGCATCAAAGTATGGATATTTATTTACTTTAAAACCTGAGCCATTAAAAATAGCAATATGATTTTCCCATGTTGGATCACTGACCCAGACTTGCGAATTTGGAAAATAACGATATAAAAAATCTGCCCCCACCTTAAGTGCACCAGATCCGCCTAATGTTTGTATCGTTGCAATACGTTTGTTTTGATAAGCCACATGGTCGTCACCAAATAATAATGATTGAATTGCTTGGCAATAAGCGGGTAAACCACTCATCGGCAAATACAACTGAGCATCTTGGTTATGGTGATAGACATAATTGCGAGCCGTTTTAATGCATTGTAATTGAGGAACTATGCTGTTTTCATCATAATAATAACCAATACTTAAATTAGTTTTATTATCTCTACTATCATTAATAAATTCAGCTACTAATGATAAAATAGGATCCCCTGCATATGGCTCTACTTTTTCAAACATATTTACAATCCAAATTGACACAAAAAATAGTAATAAATTATTGTAGATTATTGCACCAACTAAATCAGCAATCAATCACTAAATAACAGGTTAACAATAAATAATTAAATTGATTTTTGGTTAGAAATTTGCAGCTTTTTTGCTAAAAAGAATTAAAGGTTAAAATAACTCAAAATGTAACGTTTTTTAGTGCAATTTATACTAAAACGCTTTATTTACTGAAAGTTTTTGACAAACATTAGCACCTTTTGGTGCTAATCAGATAAGTAATTTATTTAGCGGCAATAACTTCAATTTCAACTTTAGCATCTTTAGGGATTCGTGCAACTTGGACACATGAACGAGCAGGGAAAGAAGCATTATTTTCAGTAAAAAATGCTTCATATACTTCATTTACAGCGGTAAAGTCATTCATATCGGCTAAAAAAATAGTGGTTTTAACGATATTATTCACTTGATAACCTGCTTTTGTGACAATCGCTTTAACATTAGCTAAACTCTGTTTCGCTTGCTCTTTCACACAACTTGGCATTTCACCTGTTGTTGGATTTAGTGGGATTTGCCCTGAGGCAAATAACATATTACCTAAATCGACAGCTTGAACATAAGGGCCAATAGCCGCAGGTGCTTTGTCAGTGCTAATTACTTTTGCCATATTCGATTTTCTCCTTTTTAATCTATTATTTGCTTTTTTAATTATTAAAATAATCAATGTGATCTTTTTCTCTTCCCTCATTTCAACAGGAACACAATTTGGTGTCAAGTCAACGCAAAATTATGATCGTGGGACTTATGGTAATTTTCTGATATGATAATCGTAATTTTTTATTTATTACGAGAGTTAATATGTTTGAGAATTTAACCGACCGTTTATCACAGACATTCCGCAATATCAGTGGCCGTGGGCGATTATCTGAAGACAATATCAAAGATGCACTACGCGATGTACGTATGGCATTACTTGAAGCTGATGTTGCACTGCCTGTGGTTCGTGACTTTATTAATCAAGTTAAAGAAAAAGCTGTTGGCTTAGATGTCAGCAAAAGTCTTACACCTGGTCAAGAATTCATTAAAATAGTTCAAGCCGAGCTGACAAGCGCAATGGGGGAAGTCAATAGTTCACTTAATTTGGCAACCCAGCCTCCCGCTGTCATGTTAATGGCAGGATTACAAGGTGCAGGTAAAACAACCAGTGTCGCTAAACTAGCTAAATTCCTAAAAGAAAAACAAAAAAAGAAAGTGCTAGTTGTGTCTGCGGACGTTTATCGACCCGCTGCAATTAAACAGTTAGAAACACTGGCTAAAGCGATTGATGTCGAATTCTTCCCATCTGATATTACTGAAAAACCTGTTAATATTGTTAATAAAGCAATTTCCCATGCAAAATTGCAATTTTTTGATGTGCTCATTGTCGATACCGCTGGTCGTTTGCACATTGATAATGACATGATGGATGAAATCAAAGCACTACATCAAGCAATTAATCCAATTGAAACATTGTTTGTGGTTGATGCTATGACAGGGCAAGATGCAGCAAACACAGCTAAAGCATTCAACGATGCTTTACCACTCACTGGTGTGATTTTAACCAAAGTTGATGGTGATGCTCGTGGTGGGGCAGCATTATCTATTCGCCATATCACAGGTAAACCAATTAAATTTTTAGGGATGGGAGAAAAAACTGATGCGTTAGAGCCATTTTACCCAGACCGTATTGCTTCGCGAATTTTGGGGATGGGAGATGTCATCTCTTTAATTGAAGAACTACAAAGTAATGTCGATCGCGAAAAAGCTGAAAAAATTGCTAGAAAGCTAAAAAAAGGCGACAAATTTGATTTTAACGATTTTCAAGATCAACTCAAACAGATGCGTAATATGGGCGGAATGGGAGCAATGCTGGCTAAATTACCGGGTGTTGGTCAACTTCCAGATCACATCAAAGCTCAAATGGATGATAAAATTACCATAAAAATGGAAGCAATTATTGGTTCAATGACATTAAAAGAGCGCGCTAACCCTGAAATTATTAAAGGATCGCGCAAACGCCGCATTGCAAATGGTTCAGGAACTCAAGTTCAAGATGTCAATAAACTATTAAAACAGTTCGAAGATATGCAAAAAATGATGAAGAAAATGAAAGGTGGAGGCATGATGAAAATGATGCGCCAAATGAAAGGATTAATGGGCGGAGGAGGCATGGGATTCCCACCTCGTTAAATCACCATATACACTGTTTTTAGCTAAAAAATAGCTTGTCCTATCTTTAACTAAAAGTTTTCTGCAAAGATTACCGTGCTCGCAACAGCACGGTATTACCGTTAATTGCTTGGTCTAGTCGATTTAAGCTTTGTCGGTTGACTGATTGCAAGTACTGTCCCCATCGACGATATAATGATAAAAACAATTGCTAACCACTGATAGTAGGTTAATTGTTCATGTAACACAATTAGTCCAGAAAGTGCTGCAAAAACGGGCGATAAACTCATTAATGTACTAAATGTTTTAGCCGGTAATTTAGGCAAAGCCATCATATCTAACCCATAAGGAATTGCCGATGCTAATAATGAAACGACAAAAACCATCGGAATAAGTTCTAATGAAAACATGGCGCTACCAGTTTGCCAGATACCGATAGGAAATAAAAAGCACGAAGCAATAACCGACCCAATTGCGACACTTGATGAACCATGAAGGGCGCTAGCTTTACGCCCAAATAAGATATAACATGCCCAACCACTTCCTGCTAATAGCGCATATAAAATTCCAATGGGATCTAAATGGTTTGATGCTTGATGAATAGGCAAAAGCATAGCAAGGCCGACAATGGCAACACCTAACCAAATAAAATCAAGCACTTTTCGAGAAGAGCACATTGCCACTACAATAGGTCCAGTGAGTTCAATGCCAACAGCAATACCTATCGGAATTCTTGCAATCGCGTTATAAAAAGCTAAATTCATACAACCAATTGATATGCCATATAAAAAAATGTATTTCAATGCTTTTTTGGTCATGACTTTGCGCCATGGTTTAAATATCAAAACTAACAAAATTGCCGAAAAAATAACCGCCAAGCAGTCATTCCTTGAGGCCCGAGAATAGGAAACAAATATTTGGCTATAGATGCGCTACCTTGAACCGAAATCATTGAAATTAAAATAAAAAAAATAGGCAAAAATCTTCTAAGCATACAGAATTACCATAATTGAATTTTGAAATTATTGCATATACAACGGGTGACAAAGCATTTTAAGTAGGCATGCACTTGAACATAAAATTAACTAATAACAGACTAGTTTATCTGTTAATTAGTTCTCTCTTTTTACTGACAATAAGGCAAGATCTTGTAATGCTTGTTTATAGGGTGAATCGGGTAAAATAGCGACAACATCAAACGCTTTTTGAGCCTCTTCTTGAGCGGTTTGTAACGTAAAATCTAGCGAACCACATTCATCCATGATTTGTAATATACGATCTAATAAATTTCGCCCATTACCTTGCTCTATTGCTTGACGAATTAAAGTTGCATCTTGAGCATTTTTAGTGTGGCGCATTGCATGTAAAAGCGGTAAGGTTGGTTTACCTTCGTTAAGATCATCGCCTAAATTTTTACCTAATTTTTGGTTGCTATCAGCGCTATAATCGAGTAGATCATCAATGATTTGAAAAGCTGTACCTAAATATTTGCCATATTCTTGCAAAGCAATCTCTTGTTGCTCGTTTGCACCAGCTAAGACCGCAGCAGAATGCGCGGTCGCCTCAAATAAACGTGCGGTTTTACGATAAATAACATCTAAATATTGTTCTTTCGTGATATCAGGATCGTTACAATTAATCAATTGTTGTACTTCACCTTCAGCAATCACATTTGTTGCCGCCGACATGATCGTCAATACTTTAAAAGATTCTGTACGCACCATCATTTGAAAAGAACGTGTATAAATATAATCACCAACAAGCACACTTGCAGCATTACCAAAAATTGCATTAGCGGTCGATTTACCACGGCGTAAGTCAGACTCATCAACAACATCATCATGCAATAAAGTGGCAGTATGAATAAATTCAATAAAAGCTGCTGTGATAATATGTTTATCGCCTTGATAGTGAAGTGCTTTAGCAATTAATAATGCAATAACAGGGCGTATGCGCTTTCCACCACTACTAATGATGTAATTACCTAACTGATTAATTAAAGCCACATCAGAACTAAGTTCTGCTTGTATAGCTTGATTTACTTTTATTAAATCGTCTTTAACAAGATCGAGTATTTGATTCATTGACGGAGTGTTCATCAGCCTAACCATTACAAATAATAGATATCTATTTTCTATTATCTGATAAATATCATGATGCAACAAGGTCTTATCTATCATATTTCAAAAAATGCTACAAATGATAAGCATTTTCATCTAGAATACTTAACTTAAGTTAAAAATGATTATTGCTATGAAGATTAACTTTGATATAGACATAGATAATGCTAAAGCTCCTTTGAGCCCTACGAAAAAGAAGCCTAAGAGTCGCTATATATGTACATCGGCTTCCGTAGTGTCACATCTTGTATTATTTGCACTACTGTTTAGCTCGGCCTTATTTGCTGAAAATATTGTTATTGATGAAGGCGATAATGCAATTAAAGCTGTTATGATCGATTTATCGCAATTGGCAGCTCCCGAGCAATCATTAGTAGAAAATACCCCCGATATTAAAGGTGTGGAAAATAGCGAACTTATTGATAATAAACCGATTGAAGAAATTCCCACTGATCCAGTTGTTGAACCAGAAGTTGTTAAAGAAGAAACAACCGCTCCTATTGTTGAAAAAATACCTAACAAACCTACTGTAGATTCCCAAAAGAACATCGTGGTGAAAAAAGAATCAAAACAGAAGAAACAACGCTCACCAGCCCCAAAAGCTTCACGTCAACAAGTCAGGCAAGAGGTTGCCAGTGAAAATGTCGCTAATACTTCCGTAGCTCCAAAGATTTCAGATAGTCAGCGATATTCAGGCAACCCTTCACCAATTAGACGAAATCAACCCGAATACCCACGGCGAGCGCTTGATATGCGTTTAGAAGGTTATGTGATTGCTATGTTTGATGTTAACAAAGATGGGCGGGTTGAAAATATTCGGATAATAGAGGCTAATCCTAATAATATTTTTAATCGTTCAGTAATCAACGCCATGAAAAGTTGGAAGTATCAACCAATTGCTAGCAAAGATTTAAAAATAAAAATTATCTTTAATCGCGATAAATCAATTAGTCTAGGTTAATAATGATGTCGATAGAAAAGCCATAACTTCAATTAAGAAATTATGGCAACGATACAACTAATAAGCAAATTTGTTTGCCATCAATTTTTCAATTTTTACTGGATCTTTGGGCACATCAGAGGTCAATACTTCATTGCCTGACTCAGTAATTAAAATATTATCTTCAATCCGAATACCTATGCCTTTATATTGTGCCGGCACATTTGCATCTTGGTTAATATAAAGCCCTGGCTCAACTGTTAATACCATACCAGGCTCTAAAATGCGGTTGCGATCACTACCAACATCATGCACATCTATGCCTAACCAATGTCCTAAACTGTGCATATAATAGTGAGTGTAGGCTTTGTTAGCAATTAAAGTATCTATATCTCCTTGCATAATACCTAATTTAACTAAACCTTCTACCATCGTTCTAATAACATGATTATTCACATCCATAATTGATGTGCCTGGCTTAAATAATTTAATAGCTTGATATTGCGATGCTAAAACAATGTCATAAATTTCACGCTGAGCTTGGCTAAATTTACCATTAATCGGAAAAGTGCGTGTAATATCTCCTGCATAGTATTGGTATTCACAACCCGCATCAATCAAAACTAAATCACCATCTTTTAACTGATCACTGTTATTTTCATAATGTAAAATGCAACCATTATTACCACTACCTACAATAGTATTATAAGACGGTGAGCGGGCGCCATGCCAAGCAAACTCATGTAAAATTTCGGCCTCTAATTGATATTCATGCATATTCGGTTGACATTTTTGCATAGCGCTAATATGAGCTTTTGCACTAATCTTGCAAGCTTGACGTAAAAGTTCTATTTCAAAATCTGATTTAACCATGCGCATTTCATGGACGATAGGACGCCAATCAATTTTACAATTAGGCGCAGATAAATTCATTCTACTACCTTGTCGTAAGGTGTTAATCGCATGATCCACAATACCATCTGCATATGCATACTGTTGATCAGCATGATAAACTGCCGTTTTACCATTTAATAAATCAGGTAATATCCTATCAATTTCATCAAATAAATATGCCTCATCAATAAATATAGTCTTTAATGCGGCTTGCTGCCCTAAACGGTAACCTGTCCATATTTCTGCCAAAGCATCTTTTTTGCGGTTAAATAATACATATTTCGGTGTATTATCCTTTTGTTTAATGACCACAAAAACCGCTTCTGGTTCGGCAAAAAGAGTAAAATACCAAAAATCACTATTTTGTCGATATGGGTAATGCGTATCATTACTACGTACAACTTCTGGAGCTGCAAAAAAAAGAGCAATACTATTTGGCACCATTTCGGCTAATAATTTCTCTCGCCGTGCCAAGAGTTCTGTTTTGATATCGGTGTTTATCATTATAATGGCCTTGAGGTATGTAATTACTATTATTAATGGATTGTTGGGCGAATATCTGGCTCATTAAATTCATCAAAACATAGCATCGAAGTTATGCGAACATACTCTTTTATTTCTTCAAAAGCAAAACCAAGTTCTTGCTGATCTTCATTTTCATCATAACCCAATTTAACAATTTGGCGAAGATCATAAATAGCCTCACCAACATCACCTTTGATGTGGTTAATTTTAGGTTGTACAAGTCCAATGCCAAGCAAGAAATGATTCACCCAGCCGACTAGATCATCAAGCTGCGCATATAAATCCTTATCACTTAGTAATAATTGGAAGCTGAAATCTTCTTCAAAGAATTGTTGTTTGGTAAGCGTATAAAGATGGCTTATTTTTTCATCTAATGATGCGGGCATTTTTTGACCATTGTTTAACATATCTTCAACCAATGGATGCCAACTTTCATCAAAATTACCGCCAGCTAATATGCCTGAAAGAAAACCGTGCAGTTCGGCTGCGGTAATACCTATTTTATTTTGAATTAGTTGACCATTAAATTCGTCATAATTAATCGCATTTGACATAAACTTCACCTTAGTCTTATTGCATCATAAAAAAATGTACTCTGCACTTTCTCTGATTATTAGTATATAATTATAAATAATAAACAGGTTCCTGCACTTTATAAAGGAATTATTTTGAACATTGTAGAATTAACCATGAAATTGTTTCTGCAGCTATTATTTTTTGTAGGATTATCATTATCATTAACTGCCTGTGGCTTATTTCTATCAAATAAAGGTATGATTGTCCTTGATGTGCGAAACAAAATACATACTAATGTAACAGGTCAAGATTTACCTAAAGCTTATAAATTAGGTGATAGTGAGCAAGAATTACAACGATTTGAAACTTTCTGTAGAGAAGAGATACGAGCATCACAGCTTGATGGTAGTGAAGAAATGGTTTTTGAAAATATAAAACATGGGATTCATGGACAGGTAGAATTTAAAAAATGCAGTGATAAGATCACGCGTATCTATCAGTATTGATCAAATATGACTATCTTAATAAATTAAGATAATACGATTGACCTAATATAAAAGATATATGAAATCTTACTAGCCTTTCAGGCTGTTTTTATTTATATTGGTCGCTAGAATGAAAATATTTTGGGAGTAAAATAATATGTATAAACAAGATGTAACCATTACAGCATCTAACGGTCTTCATACCCGCCCTGCTGCACAATTTGTTAAAGAAGCCAAAAACTTTAACGCAGAAATCACGGTCACATCTAATGGCAAAAGTGCAAGCGCTAAAAGCCTATTTAAATTACAAACATTAGCTTTATCACAAGGCACAACTATTACTATTGAAGCTGAAGGCGAAGACGAAAAAGAAGCTGTTGATCACTTAGTAAAATTAATTCCTGAGTTGGAATAAATAACTCCCGATTAGCTATGAATGGTTTTAAAATTGAATAAGGATTAAATGTTATGGTATCAGGTACACTTGTTTCCCCAGGTATCGCTTTTGCTAAAGCGCTATTATTAAAAGAAGAACCTATTGTTATTAGCAATAGACAAATTCTTGATAACAAGATTGACGCTGAGATTGAGCGCTTTAAGGAAGCTCGAGAAAAATCAAGCAAACAACTTCATGCGATCATGGAACGGGCGAAATCAACATTAGGAGAAGATAAAGCGGCCATTTTTGAAGGGCATATTATGCTTCTTGAAGATGAAGATCTTGAACAAGAAGTTATTTCTCGTATTCAAAGTAAGCACTCAAGCGCTGATGCTGCTGTTCAATCTGTTTTTGAAACTCAAGCTAAAGAGCTCGAAAATCTAGATGATGAATATCTAAAAGAACGCGCTGCAGATATTCGTGATATCGGTAAACGATTACTAAAAAATATTTTAGGTATTGAAATTGTTGACTTAAGTGCTATTAGCCAGCCATGTATTTTAGTTGCAACTGACTTAACGCCGTCTGAAACAGCTCAACTAAACTTAGAAATGGTATTGGGTTTTATTACTGATGCTGGTGGGCGCACCTCACATACCTCAATTATGGCTCGTTCTTTAGAAATCCCTGCTATCGTTGGCACATCTAATGCAACTCAAGCAATCAAACAAGGTGATTTCATTATTCTAGATGCGATCAATAATGCTATTTATATCAACCCAGATCACACTACTCAAGAAAAGTTAAAACAAGTTCAAGCTAAATACCTTAGTGACAAAGAAGAACTTGCTAAATTAAAAGATCTACCCGCTGTAACCCTTGACGGTCACCAAGTAGAAATTTGTGGCAATATTGGTACAGTACGGGATATTGCTGGTGCTGAACGTAATGGTTATGAAGGTGTTGGTTTATACCGCACAGAATTCTTATTTATGGATCGTGAAGCGTATCCTGACGAAGAAGAACAATTTAAAGCATATAAAGAAGTAGCTGAATCAACCAATGGCTTATCTGTGATTGTACGCACCATGGATATTGGTGGTGATAAAGATGTCCCATATATGCATTTACCAAAAGAAGAAAATCCATTCTTAGGTTGGCGAGCAATTCGTATCTGTTTAGATCGTAAAGAAGTGCTTCATGCACAATTACGTGCAATTTTACGTGCATCAGCATTTGGTAAATTGCGCATTATGTTCCCAATGATTATTTCTGTAGAAGAAATCCGCATATTAAAGTCTGAAATCAATATCCTTAAGGAACAATTAAATGCTGAAGGTAAAGCGTTTGATAAAAATATTGAAATTGGTGTAATGATTGAAACGCCAGCAGCCGCTGTAATTGCGCATCACTTAGCCAAGGAAGTCGATTTCTTTAGTATTGGAACCAATGACTTAACACAATATACGCTTGCCGTTGATCGTGGTAATGAATTGATTTCTCATCTTTATAATCCATTTTCACCTTCAGTACTAACACTAATCAAAAATGTTATAGATGCTTCTCATAAAGAAGGAAAATGGACTGGTATGTGTGGCGAACTTGCTGGTGATGAAAGAGCGACAATTTTATTACTTGGTATGGGGCTTGATGAATTTAGTATGAGCGCAGTATCAATTCCTAAAATTAAAAAATTAATTCGTAATACAAATTATGAAGAGGCGAAAAAATTTGCTGATACTGCATTAGAAAAAGCAACCGCCAAAGAAATTATTGATTTAATTGAAAATTACACTGCTGAAAAGCAAATTTGTTAGGAGACAATAATGGGTCTATTCGATAAAATTAAACAATTCGTATCCGATGATAATAAAAATGGCATCGAAATTATTGCCCCCTTAAGTGGCGAAATTGTCAAAATCGAAGATGTACCAGATGTGGTTTTTGCTGAAAAAATCGTTGGTGATGGTATTGCAATCAAACCTTCTGGTAACAAGATTGTTGCGCCATTAAATGGTAAAATTGGCAAAATATTTGAAACCAATCATGCTTTTGCTATTGAATCAGACGAAGGCATTGAGCTTTTCGTTCACTTTGGTATTGATACAGTAGAACTAAAAGGTGAAGGTTTTACTCGTGTTGCCGAAGAAGGCCAGCAAGTTAAAATTGGTGATACAATTATTGAGATTGATCTACCTCTACTTGAAAGTAAAGCCAAATCAGTATTAACACCTGTGGTTATTTCAAACATGGAAACTGTTGCCGAACTAACTAAGTTATCAGGCTCAGTTGAAGCGGGTCAAACACCGATAATGCGAGTTAAAAAGTAATAATCATTATTGATAAAAAAACCTTCAGTGGAAACTGAAGGTTTTTTCTTTATATTCAAGCACTTTATTTCTTGAGACTTCTTAACGCCACTTTTTATATTGGTTAATTAAGTTGTTTGTCGACTCATCATGAGAGCTCACTGGTTTATTGTCCGCTAGCTCAGGTAAGATACGTCCAGCTAATTGCTTACCAAGTTCTACCCCCCATTGGTCAAAACTAAAGATATTTAAAATAATACCTTGGGTAAAGATCTTATGCTCATACATCGCAACTAATGCACCAAGTGAATAAGGCGTAATTTTTTTGACTAAAATTGAATTGGTAGGTTTATTGCCATCAAACACTTTAAATGGTACCACGGATTTCACTTCATCAAGATTTTTGCCAGAAGCAATAAATTCTTGCTCAACCTGCTGTGCTGTTTTACCAAAAGCTAAAGCTTCAGTTTGTGCAAAAAAGTTGGACAATAATTTTGGATGATGATCACCAATAGGATTATGGCTAATCGCTGGCGCAATAAAGTCACAAGGAATCAGTTTAGTCCCTTGATGAATTAATTGATAAAACGCATGCTGACCGTTCGTACCTGGCTCACCCCAAATAATTGGACCAGTAGTATAGGCAGTTTTATTACCATTTCGATCAACACTTTTACCATTTGATTCCATATTCCCTTGTTGAAAATAAGCAGCAAAACGATGCATATATTGATCATAAGGTAAAATTGCTTCAGTTTCAGCACCACAAAAATTATTGTACCAAATACCAATTAGTGCCAATAATGCAGGTATATTTTTCTCGATTGGCGTACTTTGGAAATGCTTATCCATAGCATGGCCTCCAGCTAAAAATTGTTTAAAATTATCAAATCCAATTGATAATACAATTGATAAGCCAATAGCCGACCATGATGAATAGCGTCCGCCCACCCAATCCCAAAATTCAAACATATTAGCGGTATCGATGCCAAATTTTTCAACTTCCTTAGCATTAGTTGAAAGCGCAACAAAATGTAAAGCAACGGCTTTATCATTTTGAGCTGCATCAAGTAACCATGCTCGTGCCGTTTGAGCATTAGTCATGGTTTCTTGAGTGGTAAAAGTTTTAGATGCTACTAAAAATAATGTGGTTTCAGGATTCAAATTTTTAAGCGCTTCAACAATATGGGTACCATCAACATTAGAAACAAAATGCATATTTAAGTGGTTTTTATAGGGGCGTAACGCTTCGGTAATCATATGAGGACCAAGATCTGAACCACCAATTCCAATATTTACAACATCAGTGATCGCTTTTCCAGTATAACCTTTCCATTCGCCACTAATGATTTTTTTACTGAATGATTCCATCTTTGCCAATACTGCATTAACATCATCCATCACATTCTTACCATCAACATAAATTGGGGTGTTTGATACATTACGAAGTGCGACATGCAATACAGCACGATCCTCTGTACGATTAATTTTTTCACCACTATACATAGCTTTAGTTGCACCAGCTAGATCGCATTCATCAGCTAATTTATAGAGTAGTTCTAACGTTTCTTGCGTTATCCTATTTTTGGATAAATCAACCAAAAACTCATCTTCAAAAGGAATGCTGAGATTTTCAACTCGTTTAGCTTCCTCTTTTAATATTTGCGCAATTGTTTTGCTGTGATGTTTTTCATAGCTAGCTTGAAGAGATTTCCAAGAATGGGTCGTAGTTGGATCAATTGACTTTAACATAACTTATTCCTTAAATAATATGACTCTACATCCATAATATAACTATGCCCAGCATGATGCAAGATAAGGATCTTATCGGATAAATTAAGTGTTATTGAAAATAATTGATATTGGATAGGCTATGCTCATTCAAATAACTTTTTTAAGGGGCAAGATAAATTTAACTCCAAAAAAGGCAAAGTATATGAATCAACAAAAACGCCCAAGACAAACTTTCAGCGCTGATTTCAAATCGCGAATGATGAAACGTTATCTGCAAGGGGAAATCACGCAATGATTTGGTCAAAAAATAGGATCTCACACCATTTGCTTTAGAACGCTGGATAAATCAATCTAGTAAAAGTAACTCATTTAGCTCTAAGGGTAATCGCACTCCAAAACAAAATGAATTAATGGCCTTACACAAAAAGCTTAAACAGCTGCGTATGGAAAACGAAATCCTAAAGCAGGCTGCACTAACAATAGCGCGAAAATCAAAATTCTAAAAAATAATCAACATCGTTATCCTATTGTGTCATTATGTCGCTACTTAGGAATATCAAGGCATCATGCCTAATATCAGTGCAAAGCTACAAAATATAAACCTACCTCATATTATGCAGAAGAAATATTGACGGCCTACAATTGTAGCTGTCAATCTTATAGCTCTAGGTGAATTCATTTTGCCTGAGAACAATTAGCCATCTGCGTTTCGCGTTGTCACATTGTTCGGGTAATGAAGTCACTATCATTGACATCTAAGTGTACAGTTAAACGTTACCAAATACATCAAACCGCAATTTTGTTTTTTGAATAGGTGTTGCCATTCCAAGTTGTATGAATTAGTGTAACCTATTCAAGATCGGCGAAGCTGGAGTGATTTTGTGAAAAATAAAAATACCAATCAATTAACACAATTAGATGATGTATCAACTGTTATTGGAGTAAAGTAATGAGCAAAATTGATTTTACCTTACATAATGTTCCATTATTACTTACGAGAAATAAAAGTAAGCAATGGCAAGAGGATATTATTCAAAGTTCAACAGCCTTATTAAACTTTTTAAAAAATAATGAATTATTAATTGGTCTTGAACCTTTTGATGATACAGGAAAATTAAAAACTGATACTGTTATTAAAATGTCAAACGTTACTCAAGAAGGCTTAGAATTATTCAAAACTACAGTAGATGAATGGTATAAATATCTCGCTAAAAGTACAGTTCCCGATAAGTATAAAAATATAAGCCGCCTAGAAAAAGGTTTAGCTAAAATTCGAAAAACTAAAAGATAATGTTCCAATAAGATAATTGTATGTACTAGCTCAAACTCTAATGATTAGCATAATTCTTAATGTAACAACCTCAACCGACTGATGAGCAAAAAACACAGCAGACACGGGCAGACCGATTACTATTATGATCGCACCGGAAAAATTGTAGGCTGTCGCAATCAAAGATACGGGAAACCCTGCAATATGATGTCACCGCAAACATATTGGATCGCAAATACAGAGAAGAATACAGCAACCACAATCTGATCCGCTGTAACCAGCTCCTGAATTTCAGAGGAAACCAATACAGCTACGGCCAGTACGACCGAACCCAAACAGAACAGACCATCGACGCAACCCAGCACTACCACTACGGCGCCAAACACCGTCTGAGCGAAGTACGCATCGAACAAACAGACCGCAGCCAGCGTTACGGCTACGTCTACGACGCCCTTGGCCAACGTATCGAAAAACATCAGCTAGACAGCGCAGGTAAACCCTACAACCGTACCCTCTTTCTGTGGGACGGGTTAAGAATGATTCAGGAAACCTGCACGAATCACCCCACCAACCTGTATATCTATACCGACCTGAACGGCTGTCCGGAAGAGCTTACCGGTGCAAACGGCGAAATACTGTGGGAATGCAGCTTTCAGCTCTGGGGGAAACGGATTCATGAAATCGAACACGAGCCCATAGAGCAAAACCTCAGATATCAGGGACAATATTTAGACAGAGAAACCGGCTTACATTACAATACCTTCAGGTATTATGATCTGGATATAGGCCACTTTACCTAGCCTGATCCGATAGGACTGTTGGGTGGCTTTAATCTGTATCAGTATGCGCCTAATGGGTTGACTTGGGTGGATCCGTGGAGGGGGTGGAGTTGTAAACCAAAGAAATCTAAGCATGCTCTTCAACGTCATAAAGAAGGTAGACCTGTAGGCCAAACTATTAATGATCTTCAAAATGCCCGCCCGAGTGATATATTAAGACAATCTGATGGTCGTTGGGTTATATTAGAACCAAAGGGCAGAGCTCATATAATAGGAAAAGATGGTTCTGAGATTATTACTTCGATAAGAGAGATATCTAAGAAAAACGTTCAGCATAGAATGAATCGAAATACTAACTGGTGGCAAACATTAACGCAAAGTGAATTTGATGGGTTCAAAAATATATTTGGTGATTATGTGAAGTTTTAGGGAGAAAAAATGTATTTATTAGAACATATAAATCCTTCAGGAACTGTAAATCAATTTCATATTGATGTCTCTGAAGATGGATTAATGATTTATGAGTCATGTATTAACTATGTCTTAGAAAATTGTAGTGATGAGGACATTTACAGAATTACTGGTTGCGAGAATAAGGAAGCTTTAAAAGAAATACAAAAAAATATTATAACTATTTTATACTATTATGCCGCAAAGGATTTATTGCTACCTCGATATATTGATCCCCAGAATAGGTATATAGATCCAAATGAATTATCATGGATAGGAATAGATATTGATAGATTAAATAAATAGATTAGTATTTAGATAGAAAATTGAAAGACCCATTCTATATTATTTTGTGTATTTGCCAGTTAAAGGTAGCGGTTGATTCTGTCATCAAATTCTAAAAAATGAACGGGTGCCAAACCAGTTAAAATCCTATAACAGGTGAACGACGTAGAGTCGACTTTGTGGTTTAAAAGTACGATGGGAAATGGCATCCTTATGAGGTGACCAGCAAAACTGCTTCTAAGCAACAGCAATTAGCAAAAAAGGCGCGAGTACGTGGTAATAGTGGTACTTTTGTGAAGAATAAAAGTACCAAAGAGTTAATTGAAGTTGAAGATTTATCAACAGTGATAAGGACAGAATAATGAAGATATTGAATTACATAATATTCCAATGCTATTAAATGCTAATAAAAGTAAAGAATATTGAAGCCAAATAATAAAATCGGCTACTAGCTTATTAAATTTTTTTAAAGAGAATCAATTATTAATTAATGTTGAACCATTTGATTTAGAGGGAAATTTGAAAACTGATTTTGTACTAATGAAATCATCTGTTACAGAAGATGGTTTTGAATTATTTAAGAAAGACGTACAAGGTTGGTTTCTTTATTTAGATAGAAGTGTAGCAGAAAATAAATTTGAAAATATCAGCCGTCTGGAAAAAGGTTTAGCTAAAATTAGAGAATTAAAGAATAGATAAAATTAAGCTTAAGCGAAACACACATTGAACAATCAGGCCGCAGCCAGCGTTACGGCTACGTCTACGATGCCCTTGGCAGGCATATCGAAAAACATCAGCTAGACAATGCAGGCAAACCCTACAACCGTACCCGCTTCCTGTGGGACGTGTTAAAAATAATTCAGAAAATCAGTCCGAATCAGCACAACAGGTTGTATATCTACACCGGCCAGAACAACTACGAACCACTGGCACATATAGATAAAAAGGGGTAATGCCCCCGAAAAAGTCATGTATTTCCACATCGATCTGAACGGTGCACCGGAAGAGCTTACCGATGCAAACGGCGAAATACTGAGGGAATGCAGCTTTCAGCTATGGGGAAAACGGATTCATGAAATCGAACATGAATCCATAGAACAAAACCTCAGATATCAGGGACAATATTTGGACAGAGAAACCAGCTTACATTACAATACTTTCAGGTATTATGATCCAGATATAGGTAGATTTACTCAGCCGGATCCGATTGGGTTGCTGGGCGGGTTTAATCTGTATCAGTATGCGCCTAATGAGTTGATTTGGATTGCTTTTTGGGGTTAAGTTGTAATGCTATTAGCAATCCGGCAAATCTAGCTAAGGCATATAGAAAAGCTCTTGGAAGAAATTCTGGTTAAATAGGCAAAGGCAGAAATATAGCCACATCAAATTACAATATCGATGTTAATGGAAGATCCCTTAATGGCATGGCCGATGCAATTAGTGGTCAGAGATCTATATCAGGTTTTGTTAATATACCAGATTCAAATAATAGATTGTTTACAACAGTTAACCATCCACGTGCTTTTGATTCAGAAGTAAAAGCTCTTGAACATATTGGTAGCAAGATAAACCCCAATGCTAAAGGAACCATTGATCTTTTCTCATAACTTCCAACATGTAAATCATGCCTAGGAGGCATTAAACAGTTTGAAACTAGGTTCCCAAGCGTAAAAACAAATAGGCTTACAGGTGATTAAATGAATAAAAACAAATACATTCATATGATTGATAGTTTTATTTCTTTTTTAGAAAAAAAAGGGATTTCTGTTTTAGGCTGTAATGTAGAGCAGATAGCGCAACTGGAAAAAAAATATGGAAAGCTTCCTCAGTTTTATAAATTATATCTTGAAAAATTAGGATGTTATGCTGGTGATTTTAAGGCTGATACATGGATACTTTATTCTGATCTTGATGATATTAATGAAGAAACTATAGAATTAATGCATCAAAATAAAATAATTCCACCTAAAAATATGTTTGCCTTTTTAATGCACCAAGGATATACCACTTTGTTCTTTACTAATAGAAATATAGATGATCCGAAAGTTTATTGTTATACAGAATGTGAAGATATAGATGATATAAATAAAACTTTTAGCTTATGTCTAGAATCTGATATTAATGAGTATGTTAAATATGCTTAATTCATTAATTTGTTGTCTTAAATAAAAATATATGAAATGCAATATCCGATATACTCTATAGACTTAGAGTAATTAATATGATCTTAGCTTTTTTACCTTTATCAAATATTGATGGAAATAAACTATCGGTGGCATCGAATAATAAGAAAATCCAGTTACCAAATAATGTTTTTTCATATTTTAAGAGATGACAAGAGTGTACGCTGCAAACAATGACATCATCTAGGAATGCAACTATCTGCTCTGGGGGATGAAACAGATTCAAGAAATCGAACACATACCAATACAACACAACCTTAGATATCAGGGACAATATTTAAACAGAAAAACAGGCTTACATTACAATACATTCAGCTATTATGATCCGGATATAGCTACTTTACCCAACTAGACCCGATAGGTTTAGCCGACAATATTAATCTTTATCAGTATGCACCTAATGGATTGGGTTGATCCGTGATGAGGGATTAGTGGATCAACTAAAGATTGATATCAACAAGCAAGAAATAACGCCTTGAAGTGACAGGAAAAAAGAGGTTTTTAAAGCTGAAAAATTTAATATGGGAAGATTTGATTCTACAAAAGAAAAGCCCATTGGAATGACTTCTGCTGATGGAAAAACTGGATTTAGGATTGAGTATGATGAAAGAAGTGGTGCTAATATAAGCGTATTTAGTGGAAAAAAGAAAGGAGAACATTTTTTATTTGATGTTATAAAACCAATAGTAACTAAACTTCAAGACCTATTTAATCTTGCTTCTAAGCACCGGAGAGACTCATGACTCTTGATGATGAAATAAAAATGAAACTTTCGCTATTATCAGAACCACCAGAACTGGTTGATAATTGGGAAAATATTGCACATAAATTATCCAGCTCTTTTGACTGGAAAGGAACCAAAATTGATTGGTCAAAAACTCTTAAACACAAAAGCAATCAACTTTTTGGAAGTTATTCCAGTTGGTTATCCACAATAAGAAAATTTATTGTAGATAATGATATATTTACTAAAATTAGAGAAAGCGGGGATATTTACTATATAAATGATTCCTCTTTAAATTTTGCAGTACATTTAAAATTTAATCAATTTGATAGTTTCCTTGCTCTTGCTATAGAAAATATTCCTCAACATCATTATTTTTTTGATTCTTCAAATAAATGGTGCCTTGTTATAAGTTCTGAAGGGTTTATTGATTTTGGATTATCACTAAAATAATCTGTTTAATTTTATTGTCTGAAAATATTTACGATAAAAAAGAGTTTTCTTTTTAAACAATAGCAATTAAAACTTACCGGTATTTACGGCACAGTTCTTTAAGGCAATACAGCCTCAGCTTCTGTTAAAATAGCTACGATTTAATGTTCAACCATTTTTTCATCATTAAATCCCCCTTTTACTTTTATCATAGAGAATTTTCTACTTTTTTGCTGTACTATTTTATGAGTTAGTTACAGTATAAAACGTATGCCTGCGGTTTGGGCAACTAAATCTGATTTGAAGTCAATTAACTTAAACAATATATTTTCAACAACAACTGGTGGGATAGAGATAAAAGTAAGATGCTAACAGTACATAATCAGGCTATTGAGACAATATATGGAGAAATATATGGAAGAGACGCTTTAATATTAAAAGACGTCATATTAAATATGTTTCCCCTAGAATTAAAGGTAATAGCTTCTTTGGAATTATCGCTTTGCCAACCAAGTAAAGGACTAGAAGGAGAGGCTTTAATTTATTTTAAATTTGAAAATATAAAGAGCTTAAATATTACAATGATTGATGAATCAAGTTATCAGCCAATGATGATATCATGCTTCGATAAAATATTCGATAAAGAGAAAGATGAGCATTATATTTTAAGTACTTATGATCATGTTTTTGATGTTATTGGCCAATGTGAAGTAAGCTACAAATAGTTATTAAAATCAGGATTGATATTTAAAATCTTTCCGATTTTATTTGCTGTTTATTCTATGGCTAGTAATAGCAGAAATTAATCTTAGCTTGAATCAAAAACTCAGCAAATAAAAACAGACCAATTACCGCTATGACGAGCACTACAGATTAGCTTGGGGGGATTAAGTAGTTACCATCTTAGATTCATGGGAAGAATACCAAGCAAGAAAAGCAAAACAGGACAGGAAGTTATTGAAAGAATGCTCACTAAGGGTCGCATTCGTGATAGCGGTAACAACATGAAATTCAAAAATTCAACTAATAACCAATGGTATTATGTTCAAGATGCTGATATGGCACATTTAAAAGATGCCGTTAAATATTGGAATCAGAAAGGTAAGTGTCATAGGTCTAAATCTAAGAAAGTAAGATCATTCATGAGAGATTTAGATAATTATAAATTAGAATATTTTGGTCATAATCCTTCTCAAGGAGCATTTTTAACAAGTAAGGTTATAAAGATGAAAACACTATCTGATAATAAATTGGAAAAAGAAATAATTGCTATAGTAGAAATTGGTAATCAATATCATGACAAGAAAGATTTTACCAATGCCTTAAATAAATATAATGATGCTTGGCAATTACTTCCCGAACCAAAGCTAGATTGGGAAATAGCTAGCTGGATTTCAAAATGTATATATAGTGCTTATTTTGACTTATCAGATTTTATTACTGCTAAAAAATGGGGTGTAATTTCATTACAAATAAGGGGATCTAATATAAATACGGGGCCTTTAATTAATCTAGGAATGGTTTGTTATGAATTAGACCAGTTAGAGGAAGCATATAAATACTTTGATGAGGCTTATAAATATGGTAAAGCGCGAGCATTCCAGGAAAGGCAAAAAAAATATATAAACTTTTATTTAAAAGAGGCAAAAAGAAAAAATAATTTATAACTGTCGACATTAAAAAGCAAACAAACCAACGGCGCTACTCAGTACTACAGCTACAACACCTCCCCCCTATAATCGTAATCGTTTCCTATGGGGCGGCTTAACAATAATTCAGGAAACCAGCCCGAATCAGTACAGTAGCCTGTATATTTATACCGACCAAAGTACGAATCACTGGCAAGTAGAGATAAACGAAGTAATCAACCACAAAGGGTAATATACTTCCACACCAACCTGAACGGTTATCAGAAAGAGCTTATCGATACAAACAGCATCAGGAAATCCTAAGTTCTATGATTTTAGTGAAGTAAATAATGCAACTGATATGATTAATCCAAGTTAAACAGGCAAACAAAGTTTAAGTGGCAGTCAAGTTCCTTTACCTGTTGACCCAAACGAGGTATTTGTAAATACTATTACAAACTTGGATAAATTGCCTAATAGACTTGCAGCGATTAATGATCATGGTTCTCATATATTCAAGCAAAAACATGACATTTGATGAATATCAGAAATTGCTTAATCAAATTAAATGGGATTAGCTTATAAATGACAAAACTTATTGTTAATGAAAAAGAGGCATTTGCAGATTTGAAAAGAATAATGCAATCATGGGATGTGAATGAAAACAATACATCACAGAAATTAATAGATTTATTTTTAAGGAAATTAATACAATCTAAATGGGATAGAGAAAAGATATATAAATTTGCATTTTTATATATAAAAAATAATTTATCCGATTCAGATTACGATAACATTCCCGAGGCCGCTTTTGACTATTTGGATGACATAAAATCATCGATTATTGGTCATTGTAGTTATGATTCAATTTTGAAATTTCCTAATGAACCAAAAAATAAAAATGAACTAATAAGTTATGTCAGAGGTGAAAAATGGAAAAATTGATGTTCTAAAAATAAATTAAATTACTCTATAGTATCTTCAGGTACTATGATCCGGATATAGGACGCTTTACCCAACTGGATCCAATAGGATTAGCTGGTGACTTTAATCTGTGTCACTATGCACCAAATGGATTGGCTTAGGTTGATCCTCTTGGGTGGAGTTGTTTGTTATTTCAGGGGTTCAAAAAAGGGGAACCTGTTTCTTTTAAAGCAAAACTAGGAGAGTATAAAATTGGTAAATCAGCGTTTAGTAAAGACAACACGCGGTATTTCTGTTTTTGATAATCCTACTAGTGTATCTAGTAAAGGGTTTATTCCTCATAAAATATGATATGACTACTATTAGCGATAATTTGAAAATTATCAGGTTGCGCTATCAAAAATACAGGTATTAGATTAATGAATATTATATTTCCTGATTGGTATGACAATTTGTTTCAACTTGAATGCGAATCTAAAGGAGTTGTATTAAATTTTGAAGTTACAGTAAATGGAAATACATACACATTCAATTTTTATGATCCGATACGGTTTATTCAAGATGCAGAAGATCAAATATCTGATATAGGGTATTTTAAAGATGAATATGCGGTAATCCTTAAAAAGGTAACAAAAGATAATATTATCAGATACTTATTATCAATTTAGTTTATAATTAAAATTTTTCAACAAACCTGTCATATCTAAATTACCTTTGCTCATATTGACATAAGAAAGCTAAAGTATTTTTCGGCTTTATCTATCTGGAATCATAAAGATTAAAGAATATAATGTCAGCAGAATTTTAATTATTTTTTAATGATGAAAAATAAAAGAATATTGTAAATTAAGGCATTGGATTTTATGTGAGGTAATAGCTATATGGGTGATATTAAAAATCTTGTTACGCGTTTAAATCATGGCGCTCAAGACGAAGTATATTGGCTTGGAGCTTGTGATGAATCACAAATTAATATACTTGAAAATAAGCTAAATTTGTCATTACCAAATGAATTAAAAGAATTTATTTTATTGGTTGGTGGCGGAGGGGTTGTTGGTGAAGAAATATCAGGCATAGTTGATAATAATGCCTTGGCTGAGTCTGGAGGAGCTATCTATTATGATACTTGTCAATGTCGAAATGAATACTCATTACCATTAGATATGGCAGTTATTTATTTTAAAGATGACGATGTATGTTGCTGTGTTGATTGTAGGAAAAATACTTATGGACAAATAGTTAATTATGATCTCTTCTCAAGAAAAATATCAAACGTCCTTGCACCGTCATTCAGATGTTTTTTTGAAGAATATGTAAACTTACGGACGTAAATTAAGACTGCCGCAACCACAACCTGATGCGTTTTAATCATCTACTTAAATTCAGAGATCAGAGCTATAGCTATCACCCGTATGGCAGCGTCAAAAGCAAACAAAACAACGACGTAACCAGCACTACAGCTTACAATGCCGAACATCGCCTAAGCAAAGCACGCATCGAACATTCAGGCCACAACCAGCGTTACGGCTATGTCTACGACGCCTTAGGTCGACGTATCGAAAAACATCAGCTAGACACAAGTGGAGATCAACCCTACAACCGTACCCACTTCCTGTGGAATGGCTTAACAATGATCAGGAAACCAGCCAGAACCAGCACAGTAGCTAGTATATCTACACAGACCAGAAACAACTGCAAACCACGAGCAAGCATAGATAAAAGAGGCAGCGAAGATGAAGAAATAGCCTACTACCACACCGACCTTAACCGTTCTCGGAAGAGCTTAACGATGCAAACGGTGAAATATTGTGGAAATGTAGCTGTCAGCTATGGGGTAAATGATTTCAGGAAATTGAGCAAGAATCAATAGAGCAAAATCACAGATATCAGGAACAATATTTAGACAGGGAAACTGGTTTATATTACAATATGTTCAGGAGCTATGATTCGGATATAGTAGATTTACCCAGCCAGACCTGATTGGGTTACTAGGTGGCTTTAATCGGTATCAGTATGCGCCTAATGGGTTGGCTTAGACCGTTCCGTAGGAGGAATTGCAATTTATTACAGGCAATTAAGCACATTAAAAAGCAGCTAACTAAAGGAAAATAAGCTCTTATAAGAGTACGAAATAAAGCTGATGCAGAAGAAATATTGAGAGCGTTAATTTCCGCGAACGAAAAACATCCTCAACACAAAGGATATATGGATACCACTAAATCAAGAACATTTTGCCCACAAAAAGATGCATCTGACTGATTACCTCGTCCATTTAGTAGAAAAAGGAGCTTATCATTGGGATGAATTTAATCCAAATGAGAAAATTAGAGATCATGCTTCTGAAAGTGCGCATTTGCTAATTCACATCTATAACAGTCGAATTATTAGAATATTTTATGAATAAGAAAAAATACAATAATCCTTACCATCCATTTCCCTATGAAATGAAAGGGCAATTCTTTGAAAGATTAGAAGAAAATAAAACTCGTTTTATTGAGATTTATTCTATTGAATATGCAAAACCTGGGGATGACGACGAATGGGAATTTTCCTTGTATTCGCTTTATATAGATCAACTTATAAGACCAATAATAGATGAGAAAGAAGTGTTTTTTTTATATAAGCTCCGTACATATTATGCAGATCCTGCATTAACTGATAATGATAATGCATTCAATCAATCAATAACTTCATTTGAACAATATGTTTTTTCTAATTTCGATGAATTATTAGAATATATTGAACAACGATGGAGAATAGGATTAAGTGATTTTGTTCCAATTAATAAAACACATATACCTTATTAAAAAATAAAAATATTTGTATAAAGATACTAAATTATTAATTGAAGTTGAAAATTTATCAACAGTGATAAGGGTAGAGCAATGAAGATATTGAATTACATAATATTCCAATGCTATTAACTGTTAATAAAAGCAAAGAATATCGACACCAAATAATAAAATCGGCCACTAGCTTATAATAGATAAAATTAAGCTTAAGTGAAACACACATCAAACAATCCGATCACAGCTAGCGTTACGATTATACCTACGACACTTTATGCCTCTGTATCGAAAACATCAGCTAGGCACAACGAAGACCAACCCTACAACCGTACTCGCTTCCCATGGAATAGCTTAAAAATGATTCAGAAAACCAGCTAGAATCAGCACAGCAGCCAGTATATCTACACAGACCGGAAGCAACTACAAACCACAGGCACGCATAGGCAAAAGAGGCAGTGGAGATGGAAAAAACAGTCTACTTCCATACCCGATTGGATTGCTGTATTCATTATACGTGTAACTATCCCCTAAAATAGTACAGCAAAAAAGTAGAAAATTCTCTATGATAAAAGTAAAAGAGGATTTAATGATGAAAAAAATGACTGAACATCAAATCGTCGCTATTTTAAAAGAAGCAGAGGCAGGTATTCCCGTTAAAGAGTTGTGCCGTAAATATGGCATGGGTAATTCAACTTTTTATAAATGGCGGGAAAATATGGCGGTATGGAAACTTCAGACATCAAACGTCTAAAAGAACTCGAAGCGGAAAACCGCAAGCTTAAGCAGATGTTTGCCGAACTGAGCTTAAAATCCCAGCTTCAGGAAGAAATCATAAAAAAGCTTTAGTGCCCACAAAGGTACGTAAAACGTGGGCGCAGCAACTACAAAAAAATCATTCAGTCACTATTACGATGA